>JBAYRG010000036.1:0-14999 GCA_041676805.1 Proteiniphilum sp. | reverse complement strand
TCGGTTTGAAGAGAGGGCCAATGTGCTGGTCGACTATTTTAATAATATAGTCGTACTTGATACTGTGCATGCCAACGGCCGTTACACGCTGGGTGAGAACATTGCCGATCATGGCGGTTTGCAGGTTTCCTATCACGCTTTTCAGAAAACCCGACAAGCACAATCGAACGAACTTCTCGATGGTTTCACTCCGGCACAGCGTTTCTTCCTGAGCTATGCGGCCCTTTGGGCGGGCAATGTGCGGGATGCCGAAATTCTCCGCCTTACGAGGGTAGATCCCCACTCACTCGGCAAATGGCGTGTGGACGCGGCGCTGCCGCACATCGGTGCATGGTATGAAGCATTCGGTATCCAACCTTCTGATCCGATGTATCTGCCGGTGGAAGAACGGGCGGCTATCTGGTAAAATTACCAATTACCAATTACCAATTACTAATTGGGGCGACAAATTGTGAAATCGTGAAATCGTAAAATCGTGAAATCATGAAATGGTGAAATCATGAAATGGTGAAATCATGAAATCATGAAATCGTGAAATCATGAAATCATGAAATCGTAAAATCATCACATCAAAAAGATATGTTTTCAGGAATTGTAGAAGAAGCGGCAACTGTGGTCGCACTTAGTAAGGATAAGGGGAACCTGCGTATAACGTTAAGGTGTTCTTTTACCGGAGAGTTGAAAATTGACCAAAGCGTGTCGCATAACGGGGTGTGCCTCACTGTAGTATCTATCGACGGTGATACTTATACGGTAACGGCAATTAAGGAAACGCTCGATCGGTCGAATCTCGGCCTGCTGGAGGTAGGGAGTAAGGTGAATCTGGAGCGTAGCATGCCGATGAACGGCCGGCTCGACGGTCATATCGTGCAGGGGCATGTGGATCAGACTGCAATCTGTACGGATGTGAAAGAAGCCGACGGCAGTTGGTACTTTACGTTTGAATATGCGTTTGACCGTGAAATGGCAAAAAAAGGATACCTGACAGTGGACAAAGGATCGGTTACCGTGAACGGTGTCAGCCTCACTGTGGTGGAGCCGACCGACAACAGTTTTAAAGTGGCTATTATCCCTTACACTTATGAATTCACCAATTTCCATCAGATAAAGGAAGGGACAGTGGTGAATCTTGAATTCGATATTATAGGTAAGTATATTAGCCGGATAGCGGCCTTAAACAGTGTATAAGATATTCCGGATATATGGATTTTTTAGAATTTGTTTCTACCCGTCAGAGTGACCGCGCTTTTGATCCGGCACGTCCGGTAGAGAAGGAGAAAATTGAACGTATTATAGAAACGGCACGACTGGCCCCTTCGGCTTGTAATGCGCAACCATGGCATATGATTGTGGTGGATGACCCGGAGTTGAAAAACAAGGTTGCCGATGCCACCTCAGCCCGTGCTCTGGGGATGAACCATTTCACCAAGCAGGCGCCGGTGCATATTGTGTTGGTGGAGGAGAAAGTGAATCTCACCTCCGGAGTGGGTGGATGGGTAAAACAGAAAAATTATGCCCAGATGGATCTCGGGGTAATTGCCGCACATATTGCTCTGGCCGCACATGCCGAAGGGTTGGGCTCTTGTATCCTTGGCTGGTTCAATGAGCCTAAGATGCGGGAGTTATTGTCGATCCCCGACTCAAAGAGGGTGTGGCTCGATATTGCGATAGGGTATAGTGTGCAGCCATTAAGACCGAAAAAACGAAAAGTATTGGTGGATGTAGCCTCATATAATGGCTATAAAAATAATGGTAAGAAATAGTAAATAAAGGTATTGATTGTCGCTGATAATTAGATGTAAATCGTTTATAAACATTAAACTTTAATCTTTTTAACACGATGTTTGTTTCGATTTTTGGTGACATCGCAAAAATATGTCATCTTTGTACACGCTAAAAAAATATGAAACGAGCAGATGTGTTGATTTGATAATTCGGTGATGTGTGGATGTGATTTGATCAGCAAATCAGTAAATTACTAAATTAACGAATCGTTCTTGTTCCATAGATCAAAATAAAAAAATAAATTAGCCGTATGAAACAGGACGGCCAAGGGCTGATTATATATCTGAAACAGATGAATATTAGGAAAAAACATTTCTCTTTATTGATCGCTTTTCTCTCGATTACCACAGTTATTCTCGCACAACAGGTAGGGTCTAATTCACCCTATAGCCGATATGGGTACGGACTCTTGATGGATCCGGTACCGGGTGCGTCGGAAGCGATGGGAGGGATCAGTTATGGGCTGAGAAGGAGCCAAGAGGTGAATTGGACCAATCCTGCCTCCTATTCCAAGCTCGATACACTTACCTTTATCCTTGATTTTGGTGTTTCCGGCCATCTTGCCCGGATGAAAGACGGTGTGAACGACCCAAGGGATTTTTATAACGGAAATTTCGATTATGTGGCCATACAGTTTCCCCTTCTCAAGAATGTAGGTGGCAGCATCGGTCTTCTTCCTTATACCAAGATGGGGTATAATTTTGGAGATAAGCGTTCCGTGTCGAACACCCAGTATGAAGAACATTACAGGGGGACCGGTGGATTAAACCGGATATATGGGGGAATTGCCTGGGAACCCTTGAGAAATATCTCCATAGGGGCCAATCTCTCTTATCTGTTCGGAAATTTTTCGCGTAGCAGCTTGGTTATTCCCGGCTCGGGACTGCTGGGAGAAACCAAATTTACTCATTCTTTCCGCGAATTGAAATACGATTTTGGACTGCAAACCACTTATCCTGTCGATAAGACCCGTTCAATAACTTTGGGGGTGGTCTATTCACCCCGGTTGAATGCTTCGGCTGACGTGAATCCAACCGAGATGCTATATGGCAGTGATCCTTATAATAGTCCGGGACTGCCGCCTTCCCAGATATTGAAGACCGACACACTGAGGAATGCCTCTTTTCAACTCCCTCAAACGTTTGCCGCGGGTATCACATATAGTACCACCCGGTTACTGATTGGACTCGACGCCACTTACCAACTCTGGAAAAATCTGGAGTATCCCGGCCTGTTGGATAATCTTTCACAGGCAAACAGGTTTAATAATGCTTATCGTATTAATGCCGGGATGGAGTATGTCATCGATCCGATGAGCCAAAACTTTTTTCACCGGGTTCGCTTCAGGGGAGGACTCTCCTACTCTAACTCTTATGCCAATTTCAGCGTGAATGATCCAAATGATCCGGTCAGTGGTGCAGGGAAGTATATTGGCACCTTTAATGAATATGGAATTAATATGGGGCTGGGGCTTCCCTTCAGGGATTATATGTCGGGGCATATCTCGATGCTTAATATCGGGTTTGGTTATACGAGGCAGCAACCCAATATTGATCATATGATCAGTCAGGATATGTTTAAGATTTCGGTAAGTATGAATATAAATGAGTTATGGTTCTTTAAACGGCAGTTTAACTGACGTTTTATGTCGAAGAGAGTGCAAATTTAAAATGAAATCAAAAATCGGACAGCTGTTTAAACTTTTTCTTTAACACTCTGTCCAATCCACAAAATAGACAATTGTCGACGAAGTGAGAAAAACAATTTAAAATATCAATAGAGTATGAAAAAGTTAATATTATCAGGTCTGGTAGCTTTTGTGATAGTAGCTGCCGCCTCCGCACAGAAAACGGGGTATGATCCTGTGAAAGCGCCTTATGGCCATGGAGAGGATAGTGTGAACTGCCGTTTGAATTTAAGTCTTATGCAAACATCTGCCAAGGCAGAAGATTATAAGGGCGCATTGAAACCGTGGGTTTATACCTATGAGAATTGCCCCGCCTCAAGCAAGAATATCTATATCTATGGCCCCCGTATTTTTAAAGCGCTTCATGCTGCAGAAACAGATGCAGCCAAGAAAAAGGAACATCTCGACAAAGTGATGGAGATATATGACACACGTCTTAAATATTATGGTGAAGAGGATGCCAAAGGGACAATCCTTGTTTATAAGACTTATGACTATATGGAATTGATGGGTGAGAAGGCTGAGCAGTCGGTTATCTACAATATGCTGAATGAAGCTGTAGAAGATATGAAAGATCATTTGAACCCGCTTGATGCATATTCTTATTTCATGGTTGCCTCTTTGAATGAGTATCTGAGTGATAACTCAAAAAAAGAGAGGTATATCTCTGATTATTTTAAATTGGTAGGCTATGTGGATCAGGCTATTGCCAATGCGCGTGCTGCCAATGATGAGGCCAGCGCTGATTATTTGGGACAGGTGAAAGAGGGTATCGTCAAAGGATTTGTCAATAGTGGCGCCGGTGATTGTAAAACCCTCACCGAGTATTATGCCGATCAGATAGAACCTAACAAGGGAGATAAAGAATTTCTGAATGAAGTGCTGGATGCGTTGGGCTCGGTAGGTTGTTCGGATGTCGATCTCTATTTTGCTGCCGCGGAATATCTCTACCAGCTTGAACCATCGGCAAGTGCAGCCCTTGGGCTGGCTAACAAGAGTCTGAGAGATAAAGATTACGAAACGGCTGTGAAGTATTATAGCGATGCTGCCAAAATGGAGACCGACAAAAATAAAGCCTCCGATTATATGATGCAACTGGCCGGTATCTTCTCCAACCAGCGCAATTTTGCAAAGGCAAGACAAGCCGCTTACGACGCATTGGAGTTTAACCCAAACAACGGAGAAGCATATATCCTGATCGCTCAGCTCTATGCCAGTTCGGCAGCCAATATCTTCTCCGAACCGGAAAAAGCGGGATTGGTTTACCTGGCCGCTGTCGATAAACTACAGAAAGCGAGATCGGTGGATCCTAGCGTGGCAAGCAAGGCGAATAATCTTATTAACCGTTATTCTGCCGCGTTCATGGATACAGAGACCGCCTTTATGATGGGAATCAAAGCGGGCGAATCGGTAACTATTCCTGGTTGGATCGGTGAAACAACCACTGTCCGTTTGAGATAATTCATACTCTCTCTTCAATAAGGAAAATGTCACGAAACGGTCGTTACATAAAATATATATGGCACATAACAATCACTGTCTCAGTGGTTGTTATGTCGCTTTTTTCATGTAAGGATAAGAACGATAACCTGGTCGCACTTACTTATGATCCCGACTCGGTGCCGACTATGATAACCCGTGATGCCTCTACCTTGATTTCAGATTCCGGTATTACCCGTTATAGGATAGTGGCAGATGTGTGGATGGTCTTCGATCAGGCGAAAGAATCTTACTGGTATTTTCCCGAAGGGATATATTTTGAACAATTCACGCCTGATTTCGAGATTGAGGCTACGGTGGAGGCCGATACGGCATGGTATTATAATACGAAAGACCTGTGGAAATTGAGAAGAAATGTCCATGTGGAAAATAGGAAGGGGGAACAGTTCGATAGTGAGGAGCTCTTCTGGGACGGAAAGAATGGGAAAGTTTTTTCAGAAACGTATATTGAGATCAAGAGTGGTCTTACCGAACTCAAGGGTTATGGGTTTGAATCGAATCAGACGATGACTGATTACCGTATTTTCCAGCCGCATGATGGAAAACTCCCTTTCTCCGAGACCGCACCTGCCGACTCCTTATCATCCGACTCGATAGAAGAAGATTTAATGGAGATGTCGATGCTGAACTCCGGGGGATAGATTCAAGAGCCAAGACTCAAGATGATGTGATAAAGTGATCATTTCACGATTTCAAATTTGGTAATTAGTAATTATTAATTGGTAATTTATAATCAATGTGTGCCCATGTAGAAATAGGGTGGTGGCTTGGATCCCTCTCTTTTTCTCTTCTTTTTTCGGGGATAGAATTGGCCTATATTTCTTCAAGTAAGTTGGAATATATTGTCAACGATAGGTCAACACGTCCTTACAGATATATGTTGGACACTATTTATCGCCGCTTCCACCGATTTCAGGTTGCAATGATGGTGGGGAGGATTATCTCACTCCTCTTTTTTGTTTATTTTACTACTGTGATCACATACCAATATCCGAATGACACATTAGATGACGGTTTTGCAAGAATAGTGCTGGTTATCGCAATTGCCACCCTTTTACTTTTGCTGACAAATGAGTTTCTACCCCGCATCCTGTTTGGGAAGAATCCTGATCTGTGGGTGAAGCTCTTTCTCTCACCCGCTTTTTTATTTTATATCTTGCTTTATCCTATTGCGGGGTTGTGTGAGGGACTGTCGAAGATTATATTTCGATTTTCAGGTGTTACACTCTCTGGAGCGGCAGAAGATGACCTGTTTTACAGAGTTAATTTTGATGCCGTTATAGAGGGTAATGTAGGAGATATTTCGAAAGAGGTAGAGGTCGATTCAGAGGTCAAGATATTTCGTAATGCCCTCGATTTTTCCTCTAAAAAGGTGCGGGATTGTATGGTGCCTCGTGCTGATATTGTGGCGGTGAACCTCGACACAGATCTTGATAAATTGAAGGAGTTGTTCATTGAATCCGGTATCTCCAGAATTCTGGTCTTTAAAGAGAATCTCGATAATATAGTAGGCTATATACATATGTGGGAGATTTTTAATAATCCGCAGGAGTGGACCAATAACCTCGCTTCCATCTCTTTCGTACCGGAAAGCATGCAGGCCAACCGGTTGATGAGCGATCTGATGCAGCACCGTAAAAGCATTGCTGTGGTAGTGGATGAATTCGGGAGCACATCCGGGATTGTGACAATGGAGGATCTTGTAGAAGAGATATTCGGCGACATCGAGGATGAGTATGATGTGGAGTCGAAATTTGTGAAGCGGGATGGAGAAAACGAATTCGTAATGTCGGGACGTGTAGAGATAGATCATCTGAACGAAGTATACCATCTGGATATCCCGGAATCGGATGAGTATTCTACTATTGCGGGCTATCTGTTGTTTCATATGCAACGGTTCCCGAAGACCTATGAGACCGTTGCTATTGGAAAATATATCTTTAAAATACTAAAAGTAACAGCACGGAAAATAGAGGTGGTGAGACTTATTATAGAAGATAAAATGGCGAGAGAGATGTTGCCCTGATCGTTCGAGTAATTGAATCTGCACTTTTTCTTAAAAAAATAACGCTGTCTGCGTTATTTTTGTTAACTTCGTGCCCTTATTTGAAACATAACAATTTATCACGTTCTAAGTATAATAAAAAGATAGTTAAATGGCTACTTTACAGAAGATTAGAGATAAGGGAACGCTCCTTGTCATTATAGTTGGCTTGGCGTTGCTTGCCTTTGTGTTGGGAGATTTACTCACTTCCGGGAGAACATTATTTGGAAGAGCGCAAGACAAGGCGTTCGTAGTGAACCGTGAGGTAATTTCAACTCAGCGATATGCCGATAAAATTGGACAGTTCGAAGAGTTCCAGAAGATGGTAAGCGGACAATCGTCCCTCGATGAAAATGTATCTTCACAAATACGTGAAGTCGTATATCAGCAGATGGTGCGAAATCATTTATTTGGCCACCAGACAGAAAAACTGGGCCTCACAGTAACCAAAGAAGAATTGAACGACCTGGTGCATGGGCAATCAATATCTCCGGTGCTGCAACAGCTTCCGTTTTTTGTTGATCCACAAACCGGTATGTTCGATCGGGATGCCTTGGTGCAATTTATCAATACCGTTAATACCCCAAGTCCTAACTCTCAGGAACAGGCCTTGGTGAACCAATATAAGAGCTTGTGGCTGTTTATAGAGGAGATGGTCAGGACACAGCGCCTGGAAGAAAAATATATATCTCTCCTCTCTAATGCTGTCATTGTGAATGATCAGGAAGCGAAAACCGCATTTCAATATTCACAACAGAATGCCGATATTGAATATGCGGTGAAAAACTACTTTTCCATTCCCGATTCGGTGGTTCATGTGACCGATGATGAGGTGAAAGCATTCTATAACAAACATAAGGAGTCTTTTAAAATGGAAGCTCCTCTTGTAAAACTTTCCTATTTTACAAAAGTAATCACCCCCAGCGAAGAGGATTATGCGGAAGTGGAGGCGGAATCCCACAAAGCCTACGACGAACTGAGTAACACCGTCAATCCGGCTGCGATTGTGGCCGATTACTCTCATACCCCCTACCGTGATATATTTGTTAGCGAACAGATGCTGACCCCCACCCAAGTGGAATTTGTCCGTGGTGCAGCTATCAATGAGATGTATGGTCCCACACGTGAAGATGATTCATTTCATATTTACAAGTTGATCGATAAAACTGTTGCTCCCGACTCCGTACATCTGAGGATGATGGCTATTCCCACTACTTCTATGGTGGCTCAGGACTCTGTTGTTACCCATTTTGTGGATAGTATTTATAACGCTATCACTGGAGGAACTGCTTTTGCGGAGATGGCCAACAGCCTCAATTCTAATTCCAACGGCGGAGATATGGGATGGGCAAGGGAAATCGATCTTGCCGGATTCAGTTCTGACCTGGTGAAAGTGGCTTTCAACGCACCGATAGGACAACCCGTTAAATTGTCAATCCCCGGACAGCAACTCATCCTTCAGGTAGAAGAGCGTACTCGTCCGATAAATAAGTATAAACTGGCCATTGTTGACATGCCGGTATTGGCGAGTGAAAAAACTTCGAACAATATCGACAATGAGTTGAATCAGTTTATATCATCTCCCAATATAGATAAGAACTTTAACGAGGTCGCTTCAGAAAAAGGATATATGGTGATGCCCAATATTACTGTTTCAGCCAATGATTTCTCGCTGGCACAGATTCCCGGTTCCCGTCAGGTGATTACTTGGGCTGCCAATGAGAAGAAAGTAGGAACTGTTAAGAAGTTTGATCTCACCAACTTGCGTGTCATCGCAAGGCTAGAAAGAGTGATACCATCCGGTACCACACCCTTGTCGGAAGTCTCTTCCGGTATCCGCTCTCAATTAGCGAACGAGAAAAAGGCTGAAAAGATCATCAGCGATCTGGAGTCACAAAATTTAGCCTCTCTCGATGCCTATGCCACATCGATGAGTACCCATACCGATACCGTCCGTTTTGTGAATTTCAATACGCAAAATATTACCGGCTTGGGATTTGAACCGGCATTGAATGCCGTTTCCGCATTTGCGCCGCTCAATAAGGTAGTGGGGCCGATGAAGGGAAATATGGGAGTGTATGTAGCTTCTGTAGCCAATCGTACCGAAGGATCGGATGAATATGATGCCGACGAGCAGAAAAATCAGATACTAAATAACAACGCTTACCGCTTGCAGATGCAGTCGATAGAGGTGTTGAAAACTAAACTGGGCGTGGAAGACAACCGTTTCAGGTTCTTCTGATCTTCTGTCCGGATAAGGTTTAGCAATAACCTTATATAGCAAAAAAAGAGGTGGCTTCATAATGAGACCACCTCTTTTTACATACGATTCTTATCCAACGAATTTATAAATCTATACTGCCTTTTTGTTCTAATTGCAATGTTTTACTGGGTTGGTCGCATACTTCCGTCGGGCCAAAATACTGGATCGGGCCGGGATATACATAATCGGTTTCTATAGCCCACTGGTCGCGTTGGCTTTCGAAATATTTGAACGGTGCGCCTTCCAGCTCTACCAGCGCTTTTTGAATAACAGGTTTCATCTCTCCGTGGCGGCGTTCCATATTCATCATCATGGTGATGGGTACTCCACCGGCAATCCATTCTGCGGCAGGAGCCGTGGTATTGCGTACGGATGACATATAACCGGTTTTGCCTGCTGCAATCAGCATGGAGGCGGTATAGCCGAGTGAGTAACAATAATCGGTGTCGTAGTTCGACGGGGCGGCACAGCGTCCCTCATACCCGAAAAAGTGAGTGATGGTGGAGAATTTACCTTTGTATCTGCCCTCTTTTGTCCATGTGTCGAGCCGTTTTTTCACCATTTCAGCCAACAGTTTCTCGGTTTCGATCAGCGATACCTGTACGTTGCCGTGTGGGTCACGGTCGAGTGTGAGTTGCCGGGCTACCGTTTCAGGAAGACTGGCGTAAATCTCCGAGTTCTCGCGTGAGAGCTTGCTGATGATATAGTCGCGTTGTCCGGAACGGCGTACCAGATTGAATTCTTCCTGATTATGTGCAAGGAAATCGTTCAATTCGTTGATCAGTTTCTTCATTGCTGGAATAAATTCAATCAACCCTTCGGGAATAATGACGCTTCCGAAGTTCAATCCTTTTTCTGCCCGTTGGGTGATTACACCGGCTATGTAGTCGATAATGTCGTCGAGTGATTGTCCTTTGGCTGCCACCTCTTCCGACACGATGCAGATATTGGGTTGTGTTTGTAGTGCACATTCCAACGCTATATGTGATGCCGAACGGCCCATCACTTTGATGAAATGCCAATATTTACGGGCGGAATTACAGTCCCTCTGGATATTTCCAATCAACTCAGAATATACTTTACATGCTGTGTCAAAGCCGAAAGAGGTTTCAATCTGCTCGTTCTTCAGATCGCCATCGATAGTCTTGGGACAACCGATCACCTGTACTCCCGCATTGATCGATGCGTAATATTCAGCCAATACACAGGCGTTGGTATTGGAGTCGTCTCCGCCAATGATAACCAATGCTCTGATATCCAGTTTTTTCAAAATTTCAAGTCCCTTGTCGAACTGCTCTTTGTCTTCTAGTTTTGTGCGCCCGGAGCCGATGATGTCGAATCCGCCCGTATTACGATATTCATCAATAATATCGGCGGTGAGTTCTTTGTATGTATGCTTGACTAATCCGTCAGGACCCAGGATGAATCCATATAGTTTGCTTTCAGGGTGGAGCCTTTTGATCCCGTCGAATATTCCGGCAATCACATTGTGCCCTCCGGGTGCCTGGCCTCCCGAGAGGATCACTCCTACATTTACCGGTGCTGATACTTCGGCTTTACCGGCTGACTGGGTGAATTGAACAACCGGCATCCCATAAGTGTGGGGGAAGAGCTTCTCTATCTCCTCCTGGTCGAGTACTGATTGTGTGGCAGCACCTTCCCGAATCTCCACATTGCCCTTCAAACCTTCGGGCATCTTGGGCACATAACCTGCCCTTGCAATTTGTAAAGCACTTTTTGTCATTAGATCGATTTTATTTATGATAAATTGTATTTGTCTCTTCTCGGATAGTTTGTGCCAGACTTTGTACTGTGCAAGCGGATGGAGGATCACTCTATCCGGATTTATAGGGCCGGACAATGACTGGCAGTTGATGAAGTCAACCCCAAAAGTACTATTTTTTCGTGGAATAATGAACATTTTTACTAAGTTAAATGGCCATAAGATAAGTTTACTTGGATTATGGCATAACGAGAAAATGTCTAACTTCGTGAACAATTTTACTATCTTTATCATTCATACCTTATAAGTGGGAAGGTGGGACAGTGGAAAGGTGGGAGGATGATTGATTTTTCACTTTTCATTATTCACTTTTCACTATTTATTTTTTTAAAATTGACCGATGAATGCCAAAGATGCGATGAATGTAATGGATCTGGACGCCATAGAGGACTTATATAGGAAATATAAGGCTGATCCGGAAAGTGTGAATGAGAGTTTCCGTTATTTTTTCCAGGGATTTGATTTGGCCATTGGCCATTTCCCGGTAAAACCAGGAGAGAATAGTGTCCCGGTAGAAAACTCCCGGAAAGAGTTGGCTGTAATGAGGCTAATTACCAGTTACAGGCGAAGAGGCCACCTTTTTACCAAAACCAATCCTGTGCGTAGCCGTCGGAGTTATTCGCCGACCCTTGCCATTGAGAATTTCGACCTTTCTGAAAGCGATCTCGACCGGGAGTTTGAAGCCGGCCGTGAGATAGGTTTGGGTAAGGCCACGCTAAGGGAGATCATAGATCGTCTCGAAAAGACCTATTGTAAGTCGATAGGAGTGGAGTACCGCTATATGACCAAGCCGGAGATCGTACGATGGCTGCAGGAAAAAATGGAGTTTTCCGAAAACCGGGAGGCGTTGTCTCGGGAAGCGAAACTGCGGGTACTCGATCGGCTTGTGGAAGCATCAGGTTTTGAGGATTATCTTCATAAAAAGTTTGTAGGCCAGAAACGTTTTTCTTTGGAAGGATCAGAGTCTATCATACCGGCATTGGACGCCGTGATGTCGCGGGGAGGGGCGTATGATGTGAATGAAATCGTGATAGGTATGGCGCACCGGGGGCGGTTGAACGTGCTTACCAATCTGATGCAAAAGCCCTATTCGCAGGTGTTTCGTGAGTTCAATGCCCAGAATTACGAAGAGGAGATCAAATATGGCGATGTGAAGTACCATCTCGGCTATAATAGCACCATCGATTATGAGGGGCGTTCTATCACACTCAGCCTGACTCCCAATCCCTCCCATCTTGAGACAGTAGGACCTGTGGTGGAGGGTATTGCCAGATCCATGCTGGAGAATGTGCATAATGATGACTATGACCAGGTATTGCCAATCCTGATTCATGGAGATGCGGCCATTGCCGGACAGGGTGTGGTGTATGAGACCATCCAGTTTTCGAAGCTCGAAGGTTACAAAACGGGCGGTACCATCCATATCGTGATTAATAACCAGGTAGGATTTACCACCAACTACCTGCAGGCACGCTCGAGTACCTATTGTACCGATGTGGCAAAGGTGACCCACTCTCCTGTATTCCATGTGAATGGAGATGATATAGAGGCGATGGTATATGTCGCCAAGCTGGCGCTGGAATTTCGTCAGAAATTCAATATCGATGTCTTTATCGATCTGCTCTCCTACCGTAAATATGGGCATAACGAGGGGGATGAACCGCGTTTTACACAGCCCAAACTTTACGATATCATTGCCAAGCATAAAAATCCTCGGGATATCTATGCGGAGAGACTGATAGCCGAAGGTGTCATTACCCTTCAGGAGTTCGAGGCAAAAGTATCCGGATTTCACCAGCGGCTGGAGACGGCTTATGAGGAGTCGCTTAAATCGAGAAAACTGAATCTGCAGCCTTTTTTCCCCAACAGGTATAAAAATATAGGTTATCCGGAAGCTTCCGATTTTGAGCAACCTGTCGATACGGCCATTTCAAAGGAGTTATTCCTGGAGTTGGCCCAGCGCATCACCAAACTACCGGAGGAGAAAAAGTTCTTCAACAAGACCCGGCGTCTTTTCGCACAGCGGGCGGCCATGATTGAGCAGGACAACTACGACTGGGCGATGGGAGAATTGATGGCATATGCTTCTTTGGCCAAGGAGAAGCATTCGGTGAGGTTGAGCGGCCAGGATTCTGAGCGTGGCACTTTTTCACACCGGCACGCCGAGGTGATTACTGAAGATGGTGAAGAGAAATATTTTCCCCTGAAGATGCTGGGTGAGGGACAGGCACCCGTCCGGGTCTATAATTCTCCGCTCAATGAGTATGGAGTGTTGGGGTTTGAGTATGGTTATTCGCTGGCCCATCCCGGCGGGCTTACCCTTTGGGAAGCTCAGTTTGGCGACTTCTATAATGTGGGACAGGTGATCGTGGATCAGTATATCTCAGCCGCACAAGAGAAGTGGGGGATACGATCGGGACTGGTGATGTTGTTACCCCATGGGTATGAGGGACAGGGTGCCGAACATTCAAGTGGCCGTGTAGAGCGGTTTTTGAGCCTTTGTGCCAATTATAATCTGCAAGTGGTGAACTGTACCACTCCCGCCAATTTCTTCCATGTGTTGCGCCGGCAGTTGCATCGTGATATCCGTCTTCCGTTGATCGTTTTCACACCCAAAAGCCTCTTGCGTCATCCCGAGTGCACCTCTTCACTTGCTGATTTTACAGAAGGAAGATTTTTGGAGGTGATAGGAGACAACTCCATAGAAGATTTGTCGAAAGTGAGAAGGGTGTTGCTTTGTAGCGGTAAGCTCTATTACGAACTTAATGCTGCAAGAAAAGAGAGGGAAGTAAAAGATATTTCAATACTACGGCTGGAACAACTTTACCCTTTCCCGGAAAAACAGGTCAGGGAAATGCTACAGGACTATCCGGAGAATGTGGAACTCGTATGGGTACAGGAAGAGCCATTCAATATGGGGGCGGCCCTTTTTGTAAAACAACAAATAGGTGATTGTATTTTAAAAGTAATCAGCCGTCCTCCCAGCGGTGTTACGGCAGAAGGCCTTACGGCGCAACATAAGGTGCACCAGACGGTCATTATTGATAAAGCGTTTAGTTGATTTGCTGATTTAACGATTTAACGATAGTAGGTAGTGAAATCAGTAAATCAGTAAATCATCACTACCTGTCCCGGTTTATCGGGATCATCACATCATCATATTATCACATTATCACATCAAATATATGGCAATTATAGAGATAAAAATACCGAGTCCCGGCGAATCCATTACGCATGTGGAGCTTTCCCGCTGGTTGGTAGAGGAAGGAGCCGTTGTACAAAAAGAGAGTGAAATTGCGGAATTGGAGTCGGAAAAAGCCACGCTGATGCTGGTGGCTGAAGAGAGCGGAAAAATATCGTTCAAAGCCGAAGAAGGAGAATCGCTAGAGGTGGGTGCCGTGGCTTGTACTATCGATACCTCGGTGCAACCGGAAGTGTCTGCGGCACCGGTGAAGGAAGTGAAATCGTCCCCTGTTGAAGATGTCTCTCCGGCGCAAAGCAGGCCCGCCACGGAAACTATGGGCGGGCGGGAGAGTATTGATGCCGGACAAAAACAGCCGCTCTCTCCGGTGAATATTCCCGTTGAAGAGACAAGCTATGATAAAATAAAAATCACTCCGTTGGCCAAGAAAGTGATGGATGAGAACGGGTTGTCGGTAGAGGATGTGATCAACGGTTTGAGACGGTTAAAACGTGAGGATGTAGAGGAGGCTATGGCCGTATCGGCAGGAGGAGAAGCAATCGGGATCGGCTCAAACGGTTTGAAAAAAGCCATGAGCAGGGAGTCGAAAAGTGAACGGATGAGTTCACTACGACGGAAATTGAGTGAACGGTTGGTGGCGGTGAAGAACGAGACGGCCATGTTGACCACTTTCAACGAGGTGGACATGAAGTCCATCATGGACTTGCGAAAAAAATACCAACCTCTGTTCGTGGA
>JBAYRG010000035.1:0-15026 GCA_041676805.1 Proteiniphilum sp. | reverse complement strand
GATAGCCAGACCGGTATTGGGGCGATGATTGGTGTTGGCGTAAAGTATGATCTGAAAAATGTACCGGTAGGTTTCTTTGCCAATCCCTATTTTAAAATGCATAGCTTGCTTCCGTTCTCTATGGAAAAATATCATCAACGAACAGATGAAAGTGGCTTCCGGTTCGGTGTCGTCTATTCCCTATAATTACTAAAATGTACAGTTATGAAACAATTTAAATTATCAAGAATATCGGTTTTATTTCTCTCCTTGTTATTGTCATGCGTATTGCTTTCTTGTGATAAGAACGAGAAGGAGCTCGAAATCCAGCATTTGTATATCGGGAACAGCAGCTATTCAGTGGGAGTGAAGGCAAGCAATTATATTCCTATCTATAGCGGGAATAAGAACTATACACTTACGCCCGGTGATGCCAGTATCTTCAAAGCGGAATACAGACCGGCAACCGGTTCTTACGATAGGACCGGAGATATCTGTATTGAAGGATCTAAAAAAGGAACTACCACGCTTACCGTGAAGGATAATGTCAGTGGTGAAACTGCAGTGCTGGATATTACCGTAACACGAAAATACTTGAATCTGTATATGAATTATGCTTTTCCTTCTATTGATATGGAGAATAAGGAGGATAAAAATAAATTAAGTTTGGAAGTGAAAGATGATATCCTACATACAAAGGATTATGTTGTCACATTGTTGGCCAATGAAGGGAATAACCTTGAAAATAAGGCGTATCTGTTCAATTCGCCCAAGGAGGCCCAAACCGGGGAAATATTATTGGCTGGGAACTACCAATTTGAACGGAAGGGTGATGACTATTGGCTCTATCTGAGTTTCAAGGATGGCGATAAAACAATCTCCCACAAGTTCAATATTTTTAGAGGCGAATACATTTTTCCCTCACTGGTAAGTTATTTGAATGTAGCCTCGGGAGAGAAGGAAACAGATTACATATCTGAGGAAATACGATTGTTGGAAG
Source organism: Proteiniphilum sp. (assembly GCA_041676805.1). GTDB lineage: Bacteria > Bacteroidota > Bacteroidia > Bacteroidales > Dysgonomonadaceae > Proteiniphilum. Next base: position 14,047 of record JBAYRG010000035.1, on the reverse strand, counting down.
ACTTGACAGATAAGTATAAGTCCGATTATCCGGAATTAAAAAATATTTCTTTGACTGTCAAGATGTACGCTTCGGCCCGTAATTGGGATATTGCAATCGATTTGATTAAATAATGGGAGTTCGAGCTCCCATTAAACAGGATATAGATGTAAGTGTTTCTCTACTTTCCCCTACCCACTTTTTTAGCGGGGAACGTGAGTTTGACCGCAAAAACAGGACTCCGACGGTGCTCGCCCCTTGAATATTAGCAGGGTAACCGGCGTGCCGGTTTTACATTCTGGGCAGTGGTTCAGGTAGGTGCTTTCTCCCGGGTCGGGGGAAAGACGTGAATGGCCCGGCAATCTTCACACTGGTCCACGTGGCCGCCCAGTGCTGACGTGCGACACTTTTTATCGCTGACAAATGACGGAACTGATGGTTGTTAAGGCCTATATGCTCTATCCTGTTTCTTAGGGACTATAATAGGGTGGTCGCCACCCAATAAGCAATAGAGAAAACCTCTTTTAACCTGGTCAAAATTAGTGATGAAATCGAACATCAGTTTCACATCAAACAGATCCCGGGGATGCTGGCGGTCGAGAGCTGCGGTAATTTTCCCGCCGTAGAGTTGCGAAAGTGAAACAATCCTTGCCTTGTTTGTCGTCTCAAATTCATTTTATGCCACATTGCATAGCGGCCTTATCGAAGCCGGATCAATCAATCCTCGCTTCGTTCCACTCACTTCGATTTTCGCCATAGCCCCTCTGCGTGTGCAGTAAATTTTATTCGGCTTTTCAGTGATGACAATATCCGGCATAACCATCTTGACCTTTTCCTTGATAATTGCCAGGTTTTTATGGATATCTGCAAACGAATCTTCCCTGGGTTTTATTGGAATGTAAGTAAGATCCACGTCAACGGAGTAATTATCACAACTTATGATAAATTCTCCATAGATCTTGATTTTTTTGGTGAGTTCTAAAATTCGTATATTGATTTTTTAAATGCATTTAATAGCGACGAACTTACAGTGAATTCTTTATAAAATACAATGTAATTCGTAGTTTAGTGTATTTTGCCGATGCCGAAAATGATCCTATGCCAAAAATGTACATAACCGCTATTTGGAACGAAATAAAATCAGTCATCAAAGATCTGTAGAAAAAATTTCTGTATAGTAGTGATCATAAAAATGACAAAGATCCTCTCCCACGAAACAGGTATAATACTTCAGCGGTAAATAAAAATCCTGTAGAGTATAATCTTGATTAAGCTTATCGATTTATTTCGGTAACTCCTTTTATTGCAATATAAATTACTATCTTTATCGAGAATTTCTTATAGAGTTATTTCTTTAATTTAATCTTTAATAATATGAATCAATTATCTTTTTATCTTTTTCCATTAACCATTTTGCTTATGGGTTGTGGTATTAATAAGCAAGAAATCAGGCCTGATATTGATCTTCCCGATTATAAACTGGTCTTCCAGGACGAGTTCAATAACAATAGGCTCGATACAGCAGTATGGGGTTTTCACAACTTGGGTAAACGCAGAAGTGCCGTAAATATCAAAGAGGCATGTCTCGTAAATGAAAACGGTGAGTTGGAGATCCGTAACTGGACCGAAGTAACTGCTACCGATACCGTACATCATGCGGGAATGATCGAAACAAAAGAGCATTTCACTTTCGGCTATTATGAAGCACGGATTAAATTTGATATCGAAATGGGCTCGTGGGGAGCATTCTGGATTATGTATAATAACTTTAAGGGCGCCTTCACTGCAGTTGATAATCCAAGAGAAACCGGTGTTGAAATCGATATTATGGAATTTGTTCCACAAAACGGTCGCTATGGATGCCATAATCTCCATTGGAATGGCTATGGTGAATTCCATAAGTCCCTTGGAAGCGGCGAGTTAATGAGAGGAAAACTGGAAGGATATCATACTTATGGTTTACTGTGGACTCCTGAAGAATATACATTTTACATAGATGGAGAAAAAAGCTGGAGCACGACGGAGGCGATATCTCATGTGCCGGAGTATGTGATCCTAAGCACCGAAATAGAAGATAAAGGGTGGGCCGGAAATATACCTGAAGGGGGCTATGGCTCTTTCGAAGGGACAAAAAATAGAATGTTTGTGGATTATATCCGTATTTATCAAAAGTAACGCAACAATTGATGTTTTCGCTTTCATATCTCGAGTGGTAATCTCATCATGCTATAAAATTAACCCTAAAGCTTATGAATTTGCACATTTTATTCAATTTAGTTGTATGCTCGTGTGCTGCGGTGAAACCGAAATAGTCGACACAGGATATCTCTTCTCATGGGAGGTTACTGGCATGACGATGGAGTAGCTATTTTTACTCCTGAGAATGCGCGTGCCTATGGCGAATTCCTCGGGAAACGGTATAAAGACAAGCAAATAATATGGATATTGGGGAGAGTTGACCGACTGGGTACTCGTACTGGATGACGCTGCGTTTAATTATCCTGCACCGGGAAAAGATCGATGGCCATAAAGCTCGCCTCGACCCGGTTATTTATAAATAGATATAAGAGATAATAATTTTAAAAATAATAGATTTTTTGAATTATTTATTCTATTTTTGTGTAAAGAATTTTTTTTTTGTATAATTTTTTACTGTAATTCACACACAATGCCTTGTTAGGCAAGGTGATAAAAAAGCTTTTCTCAGTATGAGCATAATTCAACTTAGTTGGATGGATAATACTATGTCCTTCCTGAAACAAATATCAAGGAAAATAATAGGGAGCGATTACCCTATAACTGCAAATAAACAATAATGATAAATCTTTAATCAAATTTTAATTAAAAAATGAAAGTATGGACAACTACAAATTAATCAAACATGTTTTTAAAAACACATGGGTCATATTGTTCACCTGCATGTTGGTCATGTTCTCATGTAGAGAAAATGATGACAAAAAAACTCCGGGAGGAGAATATGATCCCAAGAAGCCGATAGAGCTTATGGGATTCTATCCGGATTCAGGCTGGTACCAGGAAAAAGTGATGTTGGAAGGAAAAAATTTTGGTACCGATCCAAAACAAATAAGGGTCTGGTTTAATCAGAAGAAAGCACCCGTAATTGGCTCTACCGGCTCTCGTATCTATGTGCAGGCTCCCCGATTGCCGGGAGACACATGCACGATCTCAGTTGCCATTGGAAATGACTCGGTTGTCTATGACAAAACGTTCAGATACTTCGCTTCCGTCACGGTCACCACTATTGCCGGAACCGGTGAAAGCGGCTACCAGGATGGGGATTTGACCGCAGCTAAATTGAGTCCGCGTTATGTTTGCGTGGACGAGGAAGATAATATATTTGCGATGTGCCGCTACATGGATGATCAAGGAAACGCAGATTATCACGCCGTGGCCAGGGTAGACCAAGAGGCAAACGAGTTGATAACCATCGAGAAAGGATTGATAGGCAACGTCCCTGTGGCAGATCCCGGAACCGGAATAATCACTTTCCCGACGGAGGCCACTGTAGGTTCCATTTACACGTTGGATCCCAAAGAATTCTGGGGCCCGCGTAAAAGAGAACTTAAATTTCCGGACGATTATCCGAATAAACCTGCCAACGGATATAAGCATGCTTTAGCTTTTAATCCTGAAGACGGTTATATTTACTGTCGTTATTATTATGGAGATATCATCAAGATTGATCCCAAATCGTACGAAGTGGAATTGATATATAAAACAGTGCAGGGAGACAATTTCGGCTTGACATTCAATCCGCTTGAACCAAATATCCTTTACATGTCTTTCCACAACAATGCGGGAGTATGTGCCAACAGCATATGCAGTATAGATGTCACCAATCCCGATGAGACCTTTAAAAAACTGAGTGGATCCACCAGCGGAGGTTTTAGGGATGGACCGCTGGAAACGGCTCAATTCAATCAGCCAAACCAGATCATGTGCGATGCGGATGGAAATATCTACGTGGCCGACAAGATGAATCACTGCATCCGCAGGATCACACCCGAAAAAATGGTGGAAACAGTATTGGGCTTTCCCCAAACTGCCGGCTTTAAAGATGGGACTAAAGAAGAAGCTTTATTCAACAAGCCTACAGGAATCGGTATCAGCAAGGACGGTACAGTGTATGTAGGGGATAACGGTAATAAACGGCTCCGAAAACTTTCCATCAATTAAATAATTCTCCTTGCTAAATCATTAATATATTATCAGTATAATGAAACACAAAATATACATTTTATTAATTGTATCCACCTTGTTTGGCTCATTAAATGGGCAGAATAGACAGGATAACAAGACATTTGTCATTGAAGGAATTGTTTATGACGACTTGGATACCCCCTTACCTGGAGTTACGGTCTATATCAGGGATAAAATCAGTGTGGGAACCACAACAAATACAGAGGGAGAATTCAGCATAAAGGTGAATAGAAATGACGTGCTTATCTTTTCATTCGTCGGTTATGAACAAATTGAATATTTGGTAACCGAAGAGAAGAAAGACCTTGTTATTAAATTCAAAGAAACTGCCCAAGCTTTGGATGAAGTGATTGTCACCGGATTGGGGACACAACGGAAAATCTCTTCCGTAGCAGCCGTAACCAGTATCGATGTGAAGGAGCTGCAAACGCCGGCATCGTCCATAAGCAATTTGCTTGGCGGACGTGTTCCCGGTGTCATATCCATGCAAACGAGCGGGGAGCCGGGCAGGAATATCTCTGAATTTTGGGTACGCGGTATCGGGACGTTTGGAGCCAATTCGAGCGCTTTGGTGCTTATAGACGGACTGGAAGGTGATATAAACGCAATTGATCCGTCGGACATAGAGAGCTTTTCTGTATTAAAAGACGCTTCAGCAACAGCCGTTTACGGTGTACGCGGTGCAAATGGAGTTGTGTTGGTTACTACAAAAAGAGGTCAGCCGGGAAAATTATCCGTTACAGGCAGGGTTAACTATCAAATTTCCACTCTTAAGCGTACCCCGGATTATTTGAGAGCATACGATTATGCCCTGCTTGCAAATGAAGCCCGCGCGGTCAGGAATGAATCGCCCATTTATACGGGTGTGGAGTTAGATATTATTCGAGATGGTTCGGATCCCGATCTTTATCCCGATGTGAATTGGCAAGAAGAGATATTGAATAATACGGGCTTCAGACAATCTTATTATGTGAGCGCAAGAGGTGGCGCCCAAGTAGCTAAATATTTTATAAGTCTGGGAATGAGTAATGAAGCAGCAGCATATAATGTGGATAAAAATAGTCCGTATGCCGCTAATGTGGGATACAATACCTATTCTTTCAGGACGAATCTAGATCTGGAGCTTTCTCCGTCAACCACCCTTTATTTTGGAGCCGACGGATTCCTTTCCCAACAAAAAGATCCGGGAGTCGCCAGCACAGATTATATCTGGTATGCCCAATCGAATTTGAATCCGCTGCTTCTTCCAAAGATGTATTCAAACGGACAGTATCCTGCGTCAGGCACAGGTTCCCTCACTTCACCCATCGTGCAAATCAACTATATGGGTAGACGACTCAACCAGGCGTTTAAAGGAAAGTATACCCTGTCGCTTAACCAAAATCTATCGATGATAACTGATGGATTGACATTAAAGGCACAGGGATCCTATGATATTAACAGTTATTTTTCGGAAATGAGATTGTTGAATCCCCCTTTGTTTCAGGCGATTGGACGCGACAAAGACGGGAAACTCATTACTGTTCAAAGAGTGTCCGAGGGTCCAATTACCTATGGACGCGGTACAGATCAATACCGGAAATATCACTTTGAATCCACATTAAATTACGAACGTGTATTTAACGAAGATCATCGGATTTCAGGATTGGTGTATTACTATCTTAGCGATGAAAAGAAAGCAAGTGACTCCACCAATAATCTCACTGCCATTCCATTGCGGTACCAGGGTGTGTCCAGCCGGTTAACCTATGGTTTTAAAGACACATACATGGTCGATTTCAATTTTGGATATACCGGTTCAGAAAACTTCCAGCCGGGAAGGCAGTATGGATTTTTCCCCTCAATTGCAGTGGGATGGGTTCCCTCGGGTTATCAATTCTTTCAGAGAACGTTTCCCTTCATCGACTTCCTGAAGTTTAGGGGATCATATGGTACTGTGGGTAACGACAGGATAAGCGCCACCCGGTTCCCCTATCTGACAATGGTCAATATGGGGCATGGATATCCTTGGGATTCTTCAGCCGGATTTGAAATCATAGGAGAGTCAAGGATAGGAGCGGATAACCTGGAGTGGGAAAAGGCAAAGAAAGGTAATTTGGGAATTGAGACCCGTCTTTTCAACGAAAAACTATCCTTGGTGGTTGACATATTCAACGACCGCCGCGACGGTATTTTCATGCAACGCGTTCAGGTTCCTGATTATGCGGGTTTGATTACAAAACCTTATAGCAACATCGGCGAAATGAGCAGCTATGGCTCGGATGGAAATATTGCTTTCGCTCATGATATCAATAAAGATGTGAGTTTCACTATAAGAGGGAACTACACTTTTTCGAAGAACAATGTGAAACACTGGGAAGAGGCGAACCCCCGCTATCCATACCAAGAGGTCTCAGGTTATCCTTACGGAACCATCCGCGGTTATCAAGCCCTGGGTTTATTCAAGGATTGGGATGATGTGAACAATAGTCCCGCCCAATTCGGAAAAGTGATGCCGGGAGACATTAAATACCGCGATGTCAATGGGGATGGAGTCATTGATTCCAACGATATGACGCCATTGTCCTATAGTACCTATCCACTATTGATGTATGGATTTGGCGGTGAATTCAGATATAAAAAAATTACCGTCGGCATACTTTTTAAAGGTACCGGAAAAACGGATTTTTTCCATGTGGGTTACAACAGCAATGGAATAGGCTATATGCCGTTCTTCAGAGGTGTGAACGGAAATGTGCTGACTATCGCTAAAGACCCGTTGAGCCGTTGGATCCCCAAAGAATACGCCATGCAAAACGGTATTGATTTGAAATATGCGGAGAATCCCAATGCCCGTTTCCCAAGGCTCACTTATGGTTATAATGAGAACAACTCTCAAAGGTCTGACTTCTGGAAGGGAGACGCACGTTATTTGCGGCTTCAGGAAGTAACTATTAATTATAATTTGAAGAATGATTTCCTTCGAAAGATAAAGGTAGCGTCAATTGATTTTCAGCTAATTGGAAATAATCTCTTGCTGTGGGACAAAGTAAAACTGTTTGACCCGGAACAGGCGCACCGTAATGGGGAAGTTTATCCTATTCCAACCACTTATGCTCTTCAAATGTATATTAACTTATAAACAACAATCAAGCAATGAATAAAGTGAATTTATATAAAGAGGGTTTAAGGGTAGAAGATGTCAGCCCGTTAAATCGTAATAATCGGCTTGGGATATTCATTAAGAAGAGTTCCACGTCATTTGTGTCATTATTGGTGCTTCTCTTGTCATTTTTCTCTTGCAGCGATTATCTCAGTATCGATGAGTATTTCAGCGACGAAATAAAATTGGATTCTGTTTTCGCAAGTAGCCGTTACATAACGGCATATATGTGGGGTGCGGCAAACTTGTTCCCGGATGAAGGAAATCTACTTCAAAATAATTATACACCGGGACCGTTGGCGACCGATGAGGCGTTCACCAGTTTCCTTTCCACTACTCATAATTATAATGGGATGAGCTTCGTATTAGGAGAAGTCACACCAAGCAGTTTGCGTTCTTTTAACACATGGGGAAATCTTTATATGATTATCCGCAAATGCAATACTATTTTCAACAGGATCGACGAGGCTAAGGATATGACAACCAAAGAACGGTTTGAGATACTTGGAACCACCCGATTTATCAGGGCGTATGCCTATTATAACATTTTGGTTGATTTTGGGCCACCTATCCTTTTAGGAGATGAAATCATGGACTCCAATGAACAGCTCTCTTATTACGACCGTCCAAGGTGCACATATGACGAGGCGGTTGAATATATTTGCGATGAACTGGAAGAAGCATCACTGTATCTTCCCCTGACGACCTCGTTGATGCAGTTTGGTATTCCTACAAAAGGGGCAGCATACGGACTGATAGCGCGTATCCGCCTGAATCACGCCAGCCCGTTGTATAATGGAGGAGAGGCTGCCCGCCGGACATTCGGCAATTGGAAGCGTTCAACAGATGGGGCTTTTTATGTTCAACAGACCTATGATGAAGAGAGATGGGCTAAAGCAGCGGCTGCCGCGAAAAGAGTAATGGAAATGCAGGGAGCCGGCGGACAAGTATATAGGCTCCATACCGTAGCAGCCGACTCGGATACTCCTGCGCTACCGGAGGGAGTCACTTACGACCCGGACTATTACAAAGAGTATCCAAACGGAGCCGCAGGAATAGACCATTTCAAATCATACTCCTATATGTTCACCGGAGAATCGGTCATACCTGTCAATCCTGAATATGTATGGGGGAAAAGGAGCGCTGCGATCAGAAATAATACACAAATGGCTTTTCCTCAGCATCTAAGCGGATGGAATGGCATGTGTGTGACACAGAAGGTGATAGATGCCTATTCAATGGCTGACGGGCGTACCATCGACAACGCCAGTTCGCAATATCCTTATTCCGAAACAGGCTTTACAAACAGTGTGAAAACTTTTTCGGGATATAGACTCAACGCAGGTGTCTATAACATGTATAATAATCGTGAAATGCGTTTTTATGCATCTGTCGGGTTTAGTGAGTGTTTTTGGCCCATGACCTCGTCCACTTCTTCCGGACAGTATAACCAAACCATCACCTATTATTATGATTCTTCTGACGGAAAAGGAGGTGTGAGTGCGGTAAATGATTATCCGATCACAGGATATGTGATCAAGAAATTCATTCATGTTGATGATGCCTGGAGCGGCGATAACGCGCGAAGAATGGACAAGGCATTTCCAATTATCCGGTACGCCGAGATCCTGCTCTCTTACGCAGAAGCCTTGAATAATCTTGATGGGACCTACACAATTGAGCTCGGCGGGAAACAACAAACCTTCTCAAGAGACATGGAAGAGATAAAAAAAGCGTTCAACCAGGTTCGATATCGCGCAGGATTGCCCGGTTTAAATGGTAGTGAAGATAAGACGACGGTTCAAAGTATGATAGAGAACGAGCGGATGATAGAATTTCTCTTCGAAAATCGACGTTATTACGATGTCAGAAGATGGGGCATCTACGAAGCCACGGAAAGTATGCCTGTCAAGGGTATGAATGTGGAGGGGACAAAAGAGACTTTCTACTCTCGGGTCATTCCAAATACATCTCGAATAGGCTCCCGCATCGTAAATAAACGCTTGGTACTGCTGCCGCTGCCGTTAAACGAGGTAAGGATAGTACCCTCATTAGACCAAAATCCCGGCTGGGAAGATTAATTAAAAAAATTGACTCAAATGAAACATACAGAGAAAACATACAGAAGCGTAAGGTGGAATAGAAACAATATTCACTTTATGAACATGCCGAAAAAAATGCAAATACTGTTGTTCACTTCTTTAGTGCTGGCGTTTAGCTCATGCGACAGGGATGAAGTTTTTGAGAAAGAACAATATAAGAATGTTTTCGCATTAATAAGCGGCACTGGAAATGTATCCAGTAAATATCACTCTTTGGGTGGTGAGACTGTAGGATATATTTCAGCATCTTTGGGAGGCACGACCCCTACAACAAAAGATATCAATGTTACATTGGTGGAAGACAACTATTTTATTGATGAGTATAATAGGATAAATTTTGATGTAGACAAGACAAAATATGTATTGCCTCTACCCAAAGAAAATTATAGCATCGACAGCTATGGATTTACGATACCTGCAGGGAAAGTAAGCGGTAGGTTGCCTGTCCGTATACGTCCCGATGGGTTGTCTCCCGACCGGAAATATGCTTTTGCCCTCAGAGTTGAATCCTATTCTGCTTATGAAGTAAATCCCGAAAGGAGTTATATCATATATAATGTGGAAATTAAAAATCGTTGGGCGGAAGGTGGTGGAAAAACAACTTATAATATGAACGCGAAGCTCAGTGAAATAGGAGCGACATACGAACTGCAAATGCCGGGAACAAAAGTGGTGCAGCCAATCAGTAACAACCAGGTAAGAATTTTAGCCGGTAATGAAAAAGAGATTAGCAAATTTGCTGTCTTGTTGACGATGGACGATGAAAATAAGGTTACAATCTCGTCATATAAAAACGTGGAGGTTACGCAGAGGGATAACGACTCTTATTATTCGAATATTTTCTTCATCGAGGATGATGGTTTTAATACTTATAAAACATTTCGCTTGAAATATGAGTATAAATCCGGAAATAAAACCTATGAAGTCAGAGAGGAGTTACGCCTTCAGTTCAATCAGGATGAAGAGAATGAAGAAGGGTTGTGAATCAACGGATAACTCTTTCCTTTTGAGAGAAATTTAAATAATTGATTAAGTTAAAATTTAACAGATAAAATAATGAGAACTTCATTTTTTAAATACGGAGTTGTCCTCTTTTTACTTTCATTGTGCAATTCATGTGACAATGAATATGTAAGAACTGAAGTCGAGAAAAACATATCCGTGAATATAGTTTCCCTGAATTTATTTGTAGGGGAAGAGATTCAGCTTATCGCAAGTCCGACCGACGGAACTTATACATATGGCTGGTCGAGTGAGGATACCGATATCGCAACGGTGAACAATAATGGCTTGGTAGTTGTGGTTGGAGAAGGAAACACCTATATCGTTGTACGAAGTGGAGATATTGAAACGAGAGTGCCGCTGACCGCGGTAAAAAGGGTGCTGCTTCAAGATGTGGTATTGAGTGAAACTACCCTTGAAATGTTCCCGGGTTTTTCAAAAACCATATTTGTTACTCTCGTGCCGGAGAATGCCAATGATATACCTGCGGACAAATGGATTTCAGAGGATGAAAATATTGCCACTGTAAATGAGAACGGAGAGATCTCCGTGGTAGGCGAAGGGGTCACGAATATTACTTATCAGGCAGGAGATATTATTAGAAAGGTGAAGATTGACGCGGCCTACAGCCGACCGTTTAAAGGGCCACACATCCTGTCTGCTGACGCACCTTACGAATTGCTTGCTGCCAATTTCGATACCGGGGGTGAAGGTAACGCTTTTCATGACGATGCTACTATAAGGGGCAATACTTATAGGAGGGATAACGGTGATTCCGGAAGCGCCCAGGTGGATATCGAAGGTGACGGAACAAATATCGGATACACAAATGAAGGAGAGTGGTTGATCTATACGTTGGAGGTAAAAGATGCGGGTAGCTATGAAGTTGAGGTTAATCTTTCCGCGAATGCTACTACGGGAGCTTTCCATCTAGAGTTAGACGGTCAGGATATTACGGGGAAAATCATTGTACCCAATAATGGCAGCTGGAATAGCTGGCGTTATATTTCCGACCCTAAACTGGTTTTAAACAACTTGTCGGAAGGACGCTACCGGATGAAATTTTATATTGAAGGTGCTGGTTTTAATCTGAGAGGATTTAAATTTACAAAGATTTAGCACGTTGAAAAAGAACATGAGGGAAAATAGTGAATTTCCCATTCTTTAGTACTGCAACAATCCCCGAGCTCAGGGGATTGTTGTTGTAAAATAGCCTCCTATACAACATAGGCATTAACCTGGAGTGACCATTTTGATCTATTTTATAGATGCTCAATCCGAAATATTTTGATTATTTTTGCTCAAAAAAATGATAAAAATTTCTATACTGACAGACAACTACCCGGGTAGAAATACCACTGCGGAGCACGGACTGTCCTATTTTATTGAACATAAGGGAACGCGTCTCCTATTTGACACGGGGCAAAGCGATCTTTTTCTGCTTAACGCATCTATAATGGGGATAGATATGGCTGATATTGACGTGATCGTTCTCAGTCACGGACATTTTGACCATGGCGACGGGCTGGCACATCTTCCCGGGGGTAAACTGGTCTGTCACCCGGATTGTTTTATAAAGAGATACAGAAATGCAGACCATTCCTATCTTGGGTTAAAACAGAGTTACCAAGAAACAGCAAAAAAATTCGATCTTGTTACCACTGATAAACCTTATAAAATCAGTGACACAATATTGTTTCTGGGAGAGATCCCGAGAATTACCGGTTTTGAGTCAACCCGCACAGCTTTCTCGTTGGAAGACGGTATACCCGATTTTGTGCCGGATGACAGCGCGGTCGCCATTCTAACAGAACAGGGTCTTTTTGTCATTACCGGCTGCGGACATGCCGGGATTGTCAACACCCTGGAACATGCAAAAAAAGTAACCAATGAAAACAGGCTCTATGGTATCATGGGAGGGTTCCATCTGAAAAAAAAAGACAGACAGACCATGGAGACCATCCAATATCTTTTGGATCACAAGATAACCCATGTGATTCCTTCACATTGTACGGCATTCCCTGCATTGGTCCAATTTTCTGAAAAATTCGATATAAGATTACCCAAAACAGGCGATGTTATTTCCTTTTAAGACATTAAATAGTTTTCATTATTATTTTAATTAAGAATCATATTGTCAGTAAAATACAAATATGAATAGTATAAACTAATCTCAAATTGATCTTCAGCCAATTTAAAGGGAAAAGTGTTGCCCGGTTCAATACTGAAGATATCCAGTAATCATCGCAATGGAAATTGATGAATTTTTCAGCAGACCCTAATGAAAGGTAAAACAAGTATATTATAAACGCATGTTCATTTTATTTTATACTTTTGTAGTGGAGAAATTACAGGATAATTATATAAACAACCAAATTGGGCCACTTACAAACTGAACAGATGAATACGTAAGGTGGACAGGATTAAAAAACTAAAATTTTATGCCTAACAAGGTAAGAGATAGAAAAATTATGATGCCGCCACCGATGGATGGGTACAAGCCATTCGGCATCCCCCTTCGCCAGTTGGAATCGGTCACTCTTCTCTTTGAGGAGTTTGAAGCGATCAGGTTGGTTGATTACGAAGATCTCAGCCAGGAAGAAGCGGCTGAAAAAATGGATATCTCCCGGCCTACCTTTACCCGGCTTATCAATCAGGCAAGGAAAAAAGTGGCAAAAGCATTTGTTGAAAGTAGGGCCATTCTTATGGAGGGAGGGAATTATGTTATCGAGGACTTTTGGTATAAATGCCACAAATGCAACGAGACGATGACTACCCTGAAACAAGCGAGACATTGTCGCAATTGTGATTCTGAGGATATTGTTCAGCTGAATAAAGAAACCGTATCACGGAAACGCAGATTCCGCAGATGAATGTTTTATGGAGGAAGTTTACGAAAAACAACCCCAATTGTATTACCATGCACAAGATCCGACACCTGCAATGCAATAGGATGAAAAGTCGGATTAATGGAATTTAACCTATTTAAAATGAACATACGTTCATTTTATTTTATATATTTGTTGATAAAAGGAGCTGCACTTATGTATTTGCGGTAAGTACCAGTGTCTTTGTAAAAGAGATTAAATTTCCGGAAGAGGTGACAGACAACCTGATATTCAGCCGGATGATCAGCATATCAGTCTCAAAGGGCACATCAAATCATTAAATCCTTATCATACATTTTATATGTTTAAGTTTGATAACGATACATTTTTCTGGATCGCTCTATTCGCCGTGCTGGCAGCACTCATCAATGGATTGGGAATATTCACTCTCTACAAAAATCGGGAATAGGCATTCACGAATTTGGCGAGGAGATCATTGCCTATACCCTTGTTTTAAAGGGAGGGGTGAAAGAGAAACGTGCTATGTTCTATACGTTTCTGAGCAGTGTGGGACTTGTCATCTTTATTGTATCCTCAAAACTGTTCTGATAGTTTTCAAACCATGCAATTATGCACACCGGTATGCCAACACCTTCTCTGCCAGGCTGGAGAATACTTTTTGTATTTGGCCATTCTGAAAAAGGGTATCAAGCGACCCCTCATCACAACTTTCACGGATATGCTCATTCAACGGTATTTGTGCGATAAGCGGG
>JBAYRG010000034.1:0-15287 GCA_041676805.1 Proteiniphilum sp. | reverse complement strand
CGATTGACAGGACTACCAACGGTAAGGGAAAACTGGCTGATTATACCTTTTCATCGCTGGATACGATCAGATTGAAAGATGACCTTGGGAACGTGACAGGATTTAAAATATCCACCCTCGAGGAAGTGATCAGGTGGAGTATAGGGAAAGCGGTGTTGAATCTGGATCGCAAAGATGTACCCTCTGAAATGATTGTAGACCTTATAAAAAAATGTGAAGCAGAGCAGTATATTATGCTTACGGTGCACAACGGTGAACAGGCAAAATATTATCATGACCGGTTGCCGGAAGCCATGCTTTCCGCTCATATCAGAAATGAAAAGCAATATGAAGATTATGTCAATGCAGGAGTTCCCTGGGAGAGTATGATTGCCTATGTGGGAGCGACTATTAATGAAGAGAATCAAGAGCTGGTAGATAAACTCCATGCACATGGTGTACGCTGTATGATTTCTGTTTCGCCTACGCACGACCGCCTGGAGAGTGCAGAGGAACGTGTTGTGAAGTATGCTGAGGAATTGTCTCGCTATCCCGATATTATAGAAACTGACTATCCTGTTGTATTGTGGGAAGTGGTGCAAAGGAGACAACAGAATTCAAATGACTGAAAGTCAATAATTGTGATCGTATGAAACATTAGTTATTTAATTTATTTTTAACATGAGCAAAAAAATCATTTTCGAAAACAGGGAAAGAGATGTTACGCATAACGTTTCTACCATGTCAATACCGACAAGGTGTAAAACTCTGTCAATGTTGAGGCGACGTTCACTATTTGTGTTGATGTTGCTTTGTTTCTGCTCCTTTTCACTGATGGCCCAAAAGCGGGTTACGGGTATTGTTACCGATCCAATGGGCGATCCTGTGCCGGGCACCAACGTGGTGGAGAAAGGCACCCTAAATGGCACTATCACCGATGTGACTGGCGCCTACACACTCGAAGTGACTGGCGCCAACGCTACGTTACTTTTTTCTTTCATCGGTTATACATCGCAGGAAATACTCGTTGGGGAGCGTTCTATAATTAACGTTGTATTGAGTGAAGATACGCAATCGCTTGATGAATTGATTGTTGTGGGTTATGGCACCACGCGGCGTCGTAATTTGATAGGTGCCGTGGAACAGATTAGTGGCGATATCGTTGCTGAGCGTGCTAACATGAACGTAAGCCGTTCGCTTCAAGGGCAGGTGCCGGGTATGACCATCACCTTAGCCGATGGTAAGCCTTCGCGCAATGCATCTATTTCGTTACGGGGAACGAGTAGTATTGGTGCAGGTGGTTCGGCGCTCATCCTTATTGACGGAGTGGAAGCGCATGGCGACCTGACAACCGTCAACCCTGCCGATATAGAGAGTATTTCGGTATTGAAGGATGCTTCTTCGGCTGCTATCTATGGTGCCAAGGGAGCTTTTGGGGTGGTACTTATTACCACCAAGAAGGCGAGCGAAGGTAAAGCGCGCGTCAACTACAATGGTGGCGTATCGATGCATAAACGCATCTTTGAACCGGATTTGGTGTGGAATGGATTGCAATGGACCGATGGCTGGTACAAGTCATATATTGAAGGACAAGGCACCGCTCCGGCAGGTATCAATAACGTCTTTAAGTATAATGCCGACTGGTATAACGAGTTGGTGAAACGCGACGCCGACCCGACGCTCGAGAAGGTACGAGTCAACCAAAACGGTGAGTACGAATATTTCGGCAATACGAATTGGTTCGACATCATCTATAAAGACCATACGTTGTCAACAGAGCACAACCTTAGTGTTTCTGGAGGTACCGAAAAGGCTAAATATTATGTGTCGGGGCGTTATTTTAATCAAGGAGGAATTTATACTGAAGGCAATGAGGATTTCACACAATATAATTTCCGCGCTAAAGGTTCGTTGCAACTCTCCAAGCAAATCATGGTTGAGAACAACACCGATTTCATCCGCCGCAGTATTCACCAGCCCATGGTGATGTACGACCGACAGTTGCTACCGCGAATGCTGCAGCATCAGGGTTATCCGATGACGATGCCGAAGAACCCCGACGGAACATGGACGGAAACGGCTGTTTACATTGGCTGGGCAGGCTTTGTGGAAGGCACCTCGTATCAACACAACAACAAATTCGACCTCAAGAACACGACGACGGTAACCTATACGCCGATAAAACAGTTGATCTTGAAAGCGGACTATTCCTATTACTTCAATTACTCGGAAAGAGATCGTGTGGAAAATATGTACGATTACTATACCGGACCACTCTTTAAAGGTACACGCCACACGTTCAATTCACTCGAACATCAGGGATATAACAACGAATATCAGGCGTCTAACTTTACCGCCAATTATATGCCCGAGTTCAATAACCCGGACCATAAGCTGAATATCCTCGCGGGAGTCAATACCGAGCATAAATACACCCGCAACCATTCCATGTATCGTCGTGGATTGATATATGAGCAAAAGCCGACTTTCGCACTGATGGATGGCGATTACTATACACTTAACCAGACAGGCTCCGAGTGGTCATATGCAGGATTGCTTTATCGCGTCAATTATTCCTTTAAGGATCGCTATCTGATGGAAATGAGCGGACGTTACGACGGCTCGTCAAAATTTCCATCCAACCAGCGTTTTGGTTTCTTCCCTTCGGGGCAGTTGGGATGGATTGTTTCGGACGAAAGTTTTATGAGTGGCACAAAAAAATGGCTCGATATGTTCAAGCTCCGTTTTACGGCGGGTAGCTTGGGCAATGGTGCTGTTGATCCCTTCCTGTATATGTCAAACATGACGATAGGCAGAACTTCGGCAATTATTGATGGTGCATTGCAGAGTTACACCTATGCACCGGACAATGTGCCTTCGACGCTCACATGGGAGACCAACACCACGTATGACGTTGGATTTGACTTTCTGGCGCTGAGGAATCGTTTGAGCCTTGTGTTTGACTATTATCACCGTTATACAACCGATATGTTTACAATAGGAGTCGAACTTCCCGCTGTTTTTGGTGCTACGGTGCCCAAGGGGAATAATGCCGATTTGAAGACGAAAGGTTGGGAGGTGTCATTACAGTGGCAAGACTACTTTAATGTGGCCGGCAAGCCGCTGAATTATAGCATAAGAGGTATGTTGTGGGATAGTCGCTCGTGGGTTACCAAATACAACAATGCTCTCAAGTCGCTTGGCACTTATTCAACAACCTATTACGAAGGAATGGAGATAGGTGAACTGTGGGGATACCGCGTTGAGGGTCTATTCCGCGATCAGGACGATATCAACAATCATGCCGACCAGTCGGCAATTCGCGTATCGGCGCAGAACATACTCGCGCCGGGTGATTTGAAGTTTGCCGACCTCAACGAAGATGGATTTATCAACAACGGTGCCAATACCGCTGATGATCCGGGCGACCGTCGCATCGTAGGTAATACCTCCATCCGTTACAACTATGGTGTTAATCTTGGCCTCAACTGGAATGGTATAGGCTTGAGCGCCGTGATTCAGGGTATCGGGAAACGTGACTGGTATCCACGTACCGAGTCTGCTTATTTCTGGGGGCAATATGACCGTCCGTACAGTTTTATGCTTCAGCTGCATACCACAGATAATGTATGGACCGAAGAGAACCAAAACTACGATGCTTATTGGCCTCGTTATCGCGGTTATCTGAGTGGTAGCGGCAAATCTATGGGGGTTATCAACGACCGTTATCTACAGAATGCTGCCTATGTCCGATTAAAAAATATGCAGGTAGACTATTCTTTCAACAGCAAAATATGTAATCTACTTCATGTGCAAGATCTGCGACTCTATGTTGCTGGTGAAAACTTGTGGACATGGTCTCCAATGTTCAAGGTTACACGTAACTTCGACCCCGAAGTGATTGGGGCAGGTGATGTCGATTTCCGCAGCACTTCCGGCACAGACGGCGAAGGTTACGGCTATCCTCAGCAGGCCACTTATACTTTTGGAATTAATGTAACATTTTAATTTTTTGCACTATGAAAATTTATCATATAAACAAGATGAGGCTTCTTGTGATGGTATTGTTTGGAACAGTACTGTCGTTCGGACTTCTTTCCTGTCAAGATTTTCTTACCGTATATCCTGAGAATCAGATGAGCTCGGAAGAATTTCTCCAAACGGAGAAAGATATGGAAATCTATTGCAACGGGTTCATACAGCGCATATTGCCTGGAGGTTTGAGCCTCTGTTACGCCGATGCGAATAGCGACAACGTGGCGACCCGCACCTCCACTTCGTTCTTAATTGGTGATACATGGCGCCCCGAAGATCAGGGCGGCTGGTCATGGACAACATTGCGCGACATAAACTGGTATCTCGACAACCTTCCCCGTGCTAAATCGAATGTGTCTGAAGCTACCTACAACCACTACGAGGGTGTAGGACGTTTTTGGAGAGCCTATTTTTACTACGATATGGTTAAAACTTTCGGCGATGTGCCATGGTATGACCATGAATTGCAATCGACCGACCACGAAGCGCTTTACAAACCCCGCGATTCGCGCGAGTTTGTGATGGATAAAATACTCGAAGATTTGAATTTTGCGTCGCAATATTGTTCTTCGGATATCAAGGTTGTTACTTCTTCCACCAAAATCAGCCGCTGGGTGGCACTCGCTTTCAAAGCCCGTGTTTGCCTTCTCGAGGGTACTTATCGTAAGTATCATACCGAACTGGGGCTGCAAAACTCGGCGAACAAGTTCCTCAACGAAGCTGCCGGCGCTTGCGAAGCGCTGATGCAAGAAAGTCCTTACAAACTTGTTGCGGATGGCGACGTCAAAACGCAGTACCGCTCTCTTTTTACTAATGACGACCTCAATACCAGGGAGGTAATTTTAGGTGTGGCTTATAAGACGGGCGTGAGAATGCACAACGTAACATGGTACACGCTGTCGGCATCGGCAGGCTCAAGTTGGTCGATGACAAAACAGTTTGTCAATCAGTATCTCATGCTCGATGGTACGCGTTTCACCGACAAAACGGGTTACGAAGTAATGTCGTATACCGAAGAGTTCAAAAACCGTGATAACCGCATGGCGCAAACTTTGCTGTCACCCGACTATGAGCGAAAAGTGAACGGTACGGTACGGCCTGTTGCGCCCGAGTGGGGTATCACCAACACGGGTTACGAGATTATCAAGTGGATTATTGATGATGATGTGCATATAGGCATGACAACTTCAGTTAATTCACTCCCACTGTTTCGTTTCGGCGAAGTGCTGCTCAACTATGCCGAAGCGAAAGCAGAATTGGGCGAGATGAGCGAAGCCGTTTGGAATCAGACTATCAAGCCCCTGCGTGAGCGCGCGGGAGTAAACGGTGCTGTTCCTGCCACTTACGACCCCTATCTTGCCGCTTACTACCTCAATCAGACTACCGACAAATGGATATTGGAAGTGCGCCGCGAACGTGCTGTGGAAATGGCTTCCGAACAGGTACGCTACGACGATATTATGCGCTGGAAGATGGGTGAGTTGCTTGAACTCCCCTGGTATGGTATCTATATCGGCGAATTGAACAAGGGTTACGATTTTAACGGTGACGGTACAATTGACCTGACTGTCTCTACGACGGGTAGCGCCAGCACCTCGCGTGTGGTGCTCGGTTCGGCTTTCCGTCTGAGCGAAGGCGATCATGGCTACATCGACTATGGCTATAATATTAACAGAATGTGGATAAACCGCAAATATCTGCGTCCCATACCCACTTCTGCCCTTCAGATGAATCCCAACTTAGGACAAAACCCGGGATGGGGCGAATAATGATGTTTAATTTCAGAAGAATATAGAAAATGAAGACAAATTTTTTCAAAAATTTAGTGTTCCTTATGTCGGTAATGGCAGGGATGGTTTCATGTAGCGATGAGACCACGCCTTTTGTATTGCGTAGTACCGACGTGCTCGAATTCGCCTACGAAACCTCATCACAGACCTTCACACTCCGCAGTAATGGCACCTGGAATGTAAGTAGCGAAAACGACTGGATAGCACTTGAACCCTCCTCTGGCACGAGCGATGGTATCAAATACGAAACCATTACTGTCACCGTCTTGCGCAACGAAGGCGAAGACCGTACCGGTAAGGTGGCCATCAATGCCGCGGGGATGGAGATCTTTATTGATGTGTTGCAAAGCGTGGGACCTGTCATCACATTTGGTGAGCCGACCCTCTTCGGTGCCCTGCAAGAGAATCAGGATGCTTCGCAGGCCAGAATCCGCATACCTTACGCGGGTGCTATCGGTGACGAGAAATTCACCGTTTCGGCAACTGCATCGGGTGTAGCTGCAACAGGTCTCAGCCCGGTAAACAATTATGAGGTGCAACTCAATGGGAAATCAGGCTATTTTGACGTGCCGCTTATAGGTTCTCCAACGGCTTCCGGCACGGTCACCTTTGACATTTCCACCTCTTATACTTCACTGCACGCGAATGCTAAAATTCCTGTATGCAACGGTTTGGTATATCCTCCATTGAATATCACTTTGGGTCTCCCTTCCCTTATTAATGCCGAAACATTTAATGTTACACGGAAATTGAAAGAGGTGGTTCTCGAAATACCTTATACCGATGCTGAAATAGGATTGCAATTCACCATGGGAGTTGAGATTACAGGTATCACGGGTATTAATTCCATTGAAAATTTCCCCGTCAATATAACAACGGAAACCGGTACCATAAAGATACCGGTGAAAGGTGTGCCTTACCATGCAGGTGAAGCCTTGTTTGAGATTGTTTATCCCGGTCCGCCCCTCTCGTCCATTACCGTTCCGGTGATCAACGACGGTAAACGTTATTTCCCCGGTAGTATTCTCGTTACGGGTGCAATGACCGATCCGCGCGGTAACGATTGTAACACGAATATGAATGTCTCATGGTATAATCCCAACGAGGATGCCAACGTTCATGGTGACGGTTACGAATATGTGCAGCTTATGGCAACCGAGGATATCGATTTTTCCGTCACACCCTACTCGGTGATTATCGCCAAGAATAGTGCTACGCAGAAGCCTACCGGTAAGGGTTGGCTGGAAGGCGGTTCGCGGACCTACAAATTTAATCTGACTGAAGGTGTGGTTTTGCGAGGTGAGTTCTTCTATATCGGTGGCATGGCAAAAGCATTGAACGGATACTCTTCTAATTCCAGCAGCACAACGGCTTCATCGTATGACGGTACAGTGGTGAACAAGCTATGGACGGGCTATCCCATAGAAATACCCGAGTGGGCACCCCGGAATGGCGGTACAACACAGACCTCTGGTGGTATTATCAGTATGAAAGATGCCAAATGGATACGCTGTAAGTCATATATCAGTGAAGCGGGTGATGACGGTATAGGGAATCCTACCCTATCAAATAATTCCAGTATCCTTAGTAATGCCGCCAATGCCGGTGCTTCTCAAGCCGCGGTTGGTGTTGATGGTATCGGAGTATTCGAAGGTACGGTAGTAACAGAAGAGAGTGTTCCTGTTGATCTGATATTCTTTGGGGAGAGTGCGACAGGAGCAGCGGACTATACTACCAATAATATGGGTTACACTGTTCCGTTGAACGATTTCTACAGCCCTATTAATATTTCGAGCGGTGAAGCGCAATCCTACTTTGGTCAAGGCAGTAATACATCGTTTCTTAAAGGAGGACAGCCCGAATTGACAATGGGTATACCTTGCAGCGTAGCCAATGGCATAGCCAACGGACGCGATTGCAGCGCATTCATCAAGTTTGCAGGTGAACTCGACGCCGACAATAGCTGGATAAAACCGCGCGAAACGAGAACCATCTATCTGCTTGAACCCAAGAACTGGCTCGAACAGTACAATCTGAGTCGCCCTGCGCAGTTGTCCGACATCGAAAGCAATGTGTCACAAGCAGGGGCCAATGGCGCAGTAATGATTGTGCATTGATATTATGATATAATATTTCGAGGCTGTATTAAAAACGCTTTTGATACAGCCTCTTTAAAAATTTATATTTAAAGGAAATTTAACGGCGATGAAAAGAAGATTATTTATAAAGAAGTCGATTTATGGTGCAAGTTTGCTGATGACAGGAAGTATGATTGCTTGCAGTAAAGAGGGTGACAATCCAGTCAATCCGGACAACAAACCAATTGACCACCCCTCCATTACTCCCGATCCCGGTGTCGATCTCTATGGGTCAATCCTTGATGACATGGGCAATCCTGTGCAGGGCGTAGTTGTCAGCGACGGCTACCAATGTGTGGTCACCGATGCAAAAGGTGTTTATCAGATGACCCGTGATCCGCGTGCGTCAACTGTTTTCTATTCCACACCCGCGGCGTACGAGGTGAAGCGTACCGGTACCATCTCTGCTGCTGCGAATTTTTTCACTGCTTTAAGTAGTCAGTCAAAGCGTTATAATTTCACACTCAAGCGGTTATCAGCTGTTGAGAACGACTTCTCCCTTCTTTGCATCGGCGATCCTCAGGTAGGATCTGCAGCCAATATCGAACGCTATTCGGCTGAAACTATTGCTGATCTAAAAACTTTCTTGGAATCGCAAACATTGCCTTGCTATGGGATCGTACTTGGTGATACGGTAGACGACCAGCCGCAATTTCTTACCCAGATGCGTAATCTTACCGGTAGCATAGGTATGCCCTATTTCACCACTATCGGTAACCATGACAAAGCTGGTGGCAATAGTACAACGCCACGCGACGCCACTGCTTATACCGCCGTTTTTGGGCCTGTTAACCACTCATGGAATCGAGGGAAAGCACATTTTATCTCTCTCGACAATGTTATTTTTGAGAATAATTCATCTTATAGGGGTGGTTTGGAAGATTACCAGATAGAGTGGTTACGGCAGGATTTAAGCTATGTGTCGAAGGATAAGCTGATTATTGTATACTATCATATTCCTATACGTAACGACCAGAATTTTAAGAACCGTGCTGCTTTCTTTTCTCTGTTGGAGGAGTATCCCAATGTACATTTCATGGTTGGTCATACCCACTATCACGAGAATTTCCAAATTGCCAATGGTGGCAATACCATTTACGAACATATCCATGCGGCATCTTGCGGTGCATGGTGGAAATCGACCCTCAATTGTGACGGCACTCCCAACGGATACGCTGTCTATTCGATACAGGGAACAGAAATAAAAGATTGGTACTACAAGGCCACCCGCTACGATAAAGAGTTTCAGATACGACTTCATCGCGGCTCCGATCTTTTTGGTGGTCAGTATGCTAATTATTCCTATGGAAAAGGGACCAACGATATTATAGCCAATATCTGGAACGCGGACACGCTGTGGAAGCTTGAAGCTTATGAAGATGGGGTCAAGGCGGGTAATTTGACTAAATTAAATACGTTGATAGACGCTTTTGCTGCGGGATACCATGTAGGTGTTTTGAACCGTATCCCCGGCAATTACGGAGCTACCGGTAACGGTCAGAATAAGCATGCCTATATCCACAGTCTCAAGAACCCGAATGCAAAAGAGATCGAAATTCGAGCTACTGACCCCTTCGGCAATATTTATTCTCAAACAGAAATAATCACCGATCTCAAAACGGCGGAAGGATATTAATGTTATCACAAAAAGTTTACAAAATGATACCCAAAAAAACTCTCTTTTTAAATTTGTTGCTGATCTTCAGCCTATTAATAATCGAGGCACAGAGTGCACCACAATATCCTTCGGGATCAGAACTCTCCGGTAGCTTTCCAAAACCTCGCATAGCCTGCGGTCCGTGGATACAGGCGGCAGGCGAAACAGAGTTTACCGTAGTATGGGAAACCAATGTCCCATGTATATCATGGGTAGAGGTGGCGCCCGATGATGGGACGAATTTTTATGCTACGGAACGTCCTAAGTATTACGAATCGAGGTATGGGCGCCGTCCGGTAACAACGCTGCACCATGTTCGAATTAAGGATTTACAAGGTGGGACCACATACCGGTATCGCGTCTTCCAGCAAGCATTGTTGCTCGATGAGGGAAATAAACGCATGGTTTTTGGTGAAGCGTATGGGAATGATTTCAATTTCACGAAAATAGAGTTCAAAGCCAAAACGTTAGACACATCACGTTCCGAATCTCGCTTCATAATGGTAAATGATATTCACGGTGATGACTCCCTTTTCCGGCGATTAACCAAAGATGTAGCAAAAGAGAAAAATGATTTTGTCATTTTCAATGGCGACATGCTTTCGCAAATAGAATCAACTCAACAAATCGTTGATGGTTACATGAAATCGGCAAGTGAGCTGTTCTCTCCATTCACTCCGATTTTTGCTGTTCGCGGCAATCACGAGCACAGAGGGTCGGCCTCTTATGACTATATGCGTTGGTTCCCTACATCCACCAATGAACCTTATTATGCTTTCCGGGATGGACCGGCATTTTTTATTGCGTTGGATTGCGGGGAAGACAAGCCTGATAGCGACATCCGGTATTATGGTCTTTCACTCACTGACCAACTACGGGAAGAACAAGCTGAATGGTTGAAACAGATAATTGCCACAGATGAATTTAAATCTGCTCCTGTGAAAATTGTTATCCTTCACATTCCACCTTACTCGAAGGGAGCTCAGTGGCACGGGATGCGTGAGATTAACCGTCTGTTTATGCCCACACTCAACGGTGCGGGTATAGATTTAATGCTGAGTGGCCATCTGCATTCACACCATTATCTTGAAAAAGGCGCGGTAGACAATAATTTCCCCATCCTGATAAATTCCAATAAAACGCGTCTTGATGCTATCGTCGATAAAAACAGGATAAGCCTGAAAATTGTAGATGCTGACGGAAAAATATTGCATAATTATTTAATTAAGAATGATTGAGGTGAAAAACAGTTTTTTCGCAAAGATAGGGATGCCCCAGCAGTTAGTGTGGGGCTATATTGGCATCCTGGTCTTTATGATGGGGGACGGAATGGAGCAAGGATGGCTTAGTCCTTATCTGATTGAAAATGGGTTGTCGATACAGCAATCAGCCATGCTCTTTTCGGCCTATGGTATTATTATTGCCATCTCATCATGGTTTTCCGGGGTGATGGCGGAAGCCTATGGTATTAAAAGAACGATGTTTATCGGATTGGTGCTTTATTTACTGGGCACAGTGAGTTTTGTCGGGTTTGCCCTCCCCCACATTAATTTTCCGGTGATGTTGATAACTTATGCCTTGCGGGGATTTGGTTATCCGTTGTTTGCTTACTCTTTTCTTGTGTGGATAGCTTATGTGAGTCCGGCTAAGTCACTGGGTCGGGCAGTAGGTTGGTTCTGGTTTGTCTTTACCGGAGGATTGGTCGTATTGGGAGCTTATTATTCCAGTTGGGCCATCCCCCGGATTGGACATATCAATACCCTTTGGAATGCAGTAATATGGGTGTTGATTGGAGCTTTCCTCGTGTTGGTATTGACAAAAGAAAAGAAACGGGTTGTTGTTCAAAATGACTTTCGTTCACGGATAAAAGAATTGATGAAAGGATTTTCCATTGTAAAAGAGGAGCCGAAGGTGCTTTTGGGTGGTATTGTAAGGGTAATCAATACTACTGCGCAGTTTGCCTTTCCGGTTTTCTTGCCTACTTATCTGGCAGAGTATGGTTTTACTACAACGGAATGGTTGCAGATATGGGGTACGATTTTCACCAGTAACATCATCTTTAATCTGATTTTCGGATTTGTGGGTGATTCAATAGGATGGCGCAATACCATTGTTTGGTTCGGAGGTGTGGGCTGTGCTGTTTCAACCCTTCTCTTCTACTATTCACCTCAGTTGTTTGGAGGTAGCTTTATCACGGTGATGGTTGCAGGTGTTATCTGGGGAGCTATGTTGGCCGGTTATGTGCCTCTCTCTGCTTTGGTTCCTTCACTGGTGAAAAAAGATAAAGGAGCCGCTATGTCGATTCTTAATTTGGGCGCAGGCCTGCCTGTATTTGTGGGACCGGCTATTGTCGGACTTTTTATAGGGCTTGTAGGAGATGCTGGCGTGATATGGATACTGGCGGTTCTGTACCTGATAAGCGCTTTCCTTACCAAGTTTATTACCCTGCCGAATAATGTGAAAACATTGAAACATGTGGAATTAAACGATGTGGATTGAAAACCGTCTTTGAGTGATGGAGATCCGTGGAGTTTTTTCTCTTCTTTTCGATGTGCAATTTTAAATGAATATCTTTGTTTCGAAAAAAATATTTTAATAATGAAAAAGACAACTCTTGGTATTCTCTGTTTTTTAATGTTTTGTCAATTGAATATATGGTCTACATCTGTAGAACCCAATTCTCCTTTCTTTAAAAAAGCAATTCCAGTGTGGATCGACAGTCGATATGGCACTAAGAATAAAGAAGGTAGATATGAAATGACTACATCCGGAAGACATTACTCGAAACAAACCGAGAAGAACCTCACCGTTTATTTTCGAGCTATCGTAGATGAAACAGATTTGCAGAATCCGATACTTAGGTTAACCGCCTCTTCCGACTACCGCGTATCTGTCAACGGCAATTTTCTCGGACATGGACCTTGTGTGGCGGCACATCATTATTACCGGGTAGACGAATATGAGCTAAAGGAGAAGGCAATATGTTAACTCTGACGTATCAAAGGCTTTTTTCAATTGTAGTGATCCTGCCATCAACAAGATATTCAAAGCCGCGGTAGAGACTTATAAGCAAAACGCATTGGATATTTTTATGGATTGTCCAAGCAGAGAAAGAGCCGGTTGGTTGTGTGATAGTTATTTTATGGGACGAGTGGCCTTTAATCTTTCGGGGAATACTTTGATAGAAACCAATTTTCTGGAAAACTATCTTTTACCGGATAAATTTGAATTTATCCCCGAGGGAATGCTTCCCATGTGTTATCCCTCTGATCATCCAAATGCAAATTATATTCCCAACTGGGCGATGTGGTTCGTACTGGAATTGCAGGAATACCTGGAACGAAGTGGAAATCAAGCACTGATTGATGCGGCTAAACCCCGGGTAATGGGCTTGTTGGATTATTTTAAACCGTACGAAAATGAATTTGGCTTGTTAGAGAACCTGGAAAAATGGATTTTTGTCGAGTGGTCAAAAGCCAACAGTTTTGTGCAAGGTGTCAACTATCCAACCAATATGCTGTATGCCAAGATGCTATTGACAGTTGCCACCCTCTATGATCGACCGGATCTTCAAGAAAAAGCAGTCCGGATACAGGAAACAGTCCGGGAGCAATCGTATAATGGGAGTTTTTTTACAGACAATGCAGTTAGAATCGATGGTAAATTAACTCCTCAAATGGCTAATTGTACAGAAACCTGTCAATATTACGCTTTCTTCTTAGGGACAGCCACACCGGAGAAATATCCCGAACTCTGGCACAAGCTAGTGCAGGATTTTGGACCTGAACGAGTGGAGAATAATGTCTATCCTGCAATCTATCCTTCAAATGCTTTTATTGGAAATTACTTGCGATTGGAACTTCTCTCTCAACAGGGGCTCGTCAAACAATTGCTTCATGAATCAATCGACCGGTTTCTATACATGGCCGACAAAACAGGGACACTTTGGGAAAACATACATACAAGAGCTAGTCTCAATCATGGCTTTGCATCGCATATTGCTCATCTCTTCTACCGGGATCTGTTGGGAGTAAAATCATATAGTCTGCAAAAGAAACAGATCTTTGTAGAGTTTCACGACACAGATATCCAATCCTGTTCAGGAAACATCCTATTGGGGGATGAGCAATTTTATTTGCATTGGAAGAAGGAGGGGAATCGTCTTTTTTACACCTACAGGGCTCCTTCTGGTTATCAAATTCATATTCAAAACAATAGCTCTCTTGCCTTACAGAAAGAAGACAAGAGGTAAATATTGAAAACCGGTTTGAATGATCTGGGTCATTTGCCGATTATAGCTGATTTCCATATCGTCATTCGATGTGGAAATCATGCTTATACATATTTCTTTTACTGATGAATTCATACTTCCTTCCGGTGTTGATAAATAGGGCCACTCTCCATACAGTCTCCATTTAGGTAGTGCGATTTGAGAGTCGTAGAAAACGACTTGATCTCAGGAGTGTGTACTCCGAATTTTTTCTTGCTTTTTCCCCTGTCCATTTAGAATAGAGATGAAAGTACAATCTTTATGAATGTCAAGGTTGCCGACAGTTCTGAGAGAATTAAGTTTTTAAATTAAACTTTGTGCCCGAATGCATGTTAATTATTTATTGGGCGTTGCGGTCTTGATTTCTATTGCTCCTTGTATGAAATCTCGACTTTTTTATTTAAGTTTGCTATAAATAAGATAGATATAGGATGAATGATAGAAAACCCCTGATATTGGTTACCAATGACGATGGATATCAGGCGAAAGGAATTGTATCGCTGACGGAAGCGATGAGAGATTTGGGGGAAGTAATTGTGTTTGCACCCGACTCGCACCGTTCGGGGATGTCGAGTGCCCTTACAACCGGGAATCCACTCAGGGCCAGATTGCTGAAGAGAGAGGAAAACTTGACGACATATGTTTGTAACGGTACGCCGGTAGATTGTGTGAAGTTAGCCATGAATGAGTTCATAGACCGGAAACCTGATTTATTGGTGTCAGGGATTAATCATGGTTCGAATGCCGGTGTCAGTGTGATCTATTCCGGTACGATGGGAGCTGCCATCGAGGGTTGTATTTTCGACGTGCCCTCTATCGGCTTTTCATTGTGCGATTTTATGCCGGATGCCGATTTCTCCTTTACCAAGGAGCTGGCCAGTAAGATAGCTTCACAAGTGATTGAAGAAGGGCTCCCCAAAGGAATATGTCTGAATGTGAATGTGCCTGCGGGTGTGGTGAAAGGAATCAAGGTAACCACCCAGACCCAAGGGAAATGGGTGAATGAGTATCATCGATCCAAGGATGGTGTAGGGAGAGATGTCTTCTGGATGACCGGAAATTTCGAGAACTGGGAAGAGGAGAATGACAATAGCGATGAGTGGGCTTTGTCGAACGGATATGCGGCAGTTGTACCAGTGAAGATCGATATGACGGCTTACGATTTTCTACCCCAACTAAAAGAACGTTTTCGTTAAGCAAGAGCATGATTAAAAAGGTTCAATTTCATTAGGCGTTTTCTCGCAACGGCATAATCCAAACAAGTTTGTCTTCTGCCCGTATTGCTTAACGAAAACGTTCCATACACCGACAAGAAAAAATAAAATAATCGTATGAAACGAGCATGAGAATTGTTCTCACACAAGAACATGACTAAAAGCGAGTTCCATACGACACCTTTGAAAATAAATAATTTTAGT
>JBAYRG010000033.1:0-15552 GCA_041676805.1 Proteiniphilum sp. | reverse complement strand
ATAAAATGGTAGAACGCAGTGGCGGCCCGCTTCATTAATCCAAGCGACGATATCCCCTCCCGTTCAATTGTTTCGGCATCTATCTTCCGGATTTGCTCCGACGTTAGTATTTTCATACGATTAATACTGGTTGTTTCGCGTAAAGTATTGAAACATTCAGTTCAAAAGTATAAATAAATCGGAAAAGGAAAGCATATAATTACTATTTATCATAATTTAATTTTTATCTTTCCTCCTATTTAAACCAATTGTTGTACTTTTAAATAAAATTATTCACAAATAAAATAAGATCAAAAATGAAACGAAATCTCTTTTTTCTTGTATTGGCACTTTTTATATTCGATACAATTACTGTCCACGCACAACAGGTCATTGCACACCGCGGTTACTGGAAAACCGATGGTTCGGCACAGAATTCTATCGCAGCTTTGATGAAAGCCGACTCCATCCGGGTATATGGCTCTGAGGTTGATATATGGCTCTCATCAGATGGAATCCCGGTGGTGAACCACGATGCCGAAGTCACACTGGATGGGGAAAAATTAATCATACAGGATACCCCTTTTGCCACACTCCGAAAAGTGAGGCTTGCCAACGGAGAACCGCTGCCAACGGCAGAAGAGTACCTGGATGCATTTGAAAAATGCAAGAACATCAAACTGATCATTGAATTCAAGTCGCACGTGGCGAAAGAAAGAGAAGATTTATTGGCGGAGAAAATAATCAATATGGTACGTGAGCGCGGTCTGGAAGAGAGAGTGGAATATATCGCTTTTGGAATCAACTTTGTACAGCAGGCAAGGAGACTTGCTCCCAATGCTCCGGTTTATTACCTGAATGGGGATTTATCTCCCAAAGTGCTTGCCACAATGAAGCTGAACGGATTTGATTACCATTTCAATGTGGTGTATCAGAAACCCGGCTGGGTGGAAGAAGCACATGCATTAGGGCAAAAAGTGAACGTGTGGACGGTGAACAAACCTGAAGATATCCAAAAGGTGATCGACCTGAAAGTGGACTATATCACTACCAATGAACCATTACTGGTACAAGAGATGCTGGAAGCGAAATAAATTCGGAGCTGACTCTGAGAAAGTAAAAAAGTGGCAGGTATATATATCCACATTCCTTTCTGTAAGACCCGGTGCAGCTACTGTGATTTTTACACGGGTACCAACGAAATACAGATGGATGCTCTCGTCGATGCGCTCTGTGCCGAAGTCCGGATAAGAAAGGATGAGATTCCCGAATCGATGAAGAGTATCTATTTTGGTGGAGGAACCCCTTCACGCCTCCACCGTGGGCATTTCGACAAGATATTCGATGTGCTGCAACAGTATTTTGCCATTGAACCTACGGCAGAGATCACTGTAGAAGCAAATCCCGACGACCTCTCGGAGTCCTATGTGGAGATGCTCTCCCGGCTGCCGGTGAATCGCCTCAGTATCGGCATACAGAGTTTCAACGACAGGGAGTTGAAGTTTCTAAGCCGGCGGCACTCGGCGCAAGAGGCGATCGACGCCGTAAAAAGATGCCAGCAACATGGTTTCGAAAATATCAGCATCGACCTGATGTACGGATTACCGGAGCAGACTGAAGAGATTTGGCAATATAATCTAGCACAAGCCATTGTTCTCGACGTGCCTCATATCTCCTCCTATCATCTTATCTACGAAGAAAAAACCAGGATGTACAGGTTGCTGCAGGCCGGCAAAATAAAACCGGTAGGTGAAGAGGCCAGCACCACCCTGTTTGCCATGTTGATAGATGGTCTCACATCTCATGGATATGTCCATTACGAAATATCGGCGTTCGGTAAGGAGGGTTATTCTTCACGGCATAACAGTGCTTACTGGAAGAACGAGAAATACCTTGGTCTGGGACCCGCGGCACACTCTTTCGATGGAGATAGCCGTTCATTGAATATTCCGTCACTGATTCGCTATATCAAAGGGGTGGAATCGGGCATATTGAACCGGGAAATAGAACAGCTGACCTTGAAAGAAAAATATAACGAAGCGGTGCTTACCGGCCTCCGCACCATGTGGGGGCTCGATTTGGCAGCAATCACCATTCGCTTCGGCGAGGAATTTTACCACTACTGCCTACAGAACGCGCAGAAATATATTGAAAAGAAATTGCTCAAAACCGAAGGAGACAGGCTCAAGCTGACTCGCGACGGTATCTTTATCTCCGACGGTATCATGAGCGACCTGATGTGGGTGGGTTGAACGATCACTCCACCTCCACTTGGTGCTGGAAGTCATAAAAAGTTTTCCTCATCAGGTCGGCCAACGACAACTGATAATTGATATATGCCCTCAGATGAGAGGTATATGCATTGTTTAGGCGGTTTCTCTCCAAAGCCAGTCCCTGGCTGTCGATATCTCCATCGGAAAACCGTTGACGGGTGATCTCAAAGCTCTTCTCGGCAACCGCCACATTTCTTTCTAACACCTGCAATCTCTTTAAATTGCTGTTGATACTGGCTATAAGATTCTTCACCTCGGTCTCAATTTCTCTTTCAACCTCCTCTTTACGATAGTTATATTGTTTCAACCGCGATTCGGATGCCTTTACCAAGGCACGGTTTTCACCCCAATCGAGGATAGGTATGGTAATGGTCAGTCCCACACCATAACTGGAATTTCTATCTATCAGGTTGTTATACGAATTTCTTATGGAAGGGAAAAGGGCGATACCGGTTTGCTGGTCTATCCCGGCCCTTTCGAAATAGGCGTCAATGCTTCCTTTGATCATTCCATTCGATCGCTGTTGCTTTATATTCAACTTCTGTAACTCTATCTGTATCTCCTGTTCCCTTACCTCCAACCTGTTTTTCAGCGCCATCCCGATAGCCTTTTCAGGATCGATCACTATAATCTGATAATTCAACTCATTGTGCAAGGTTACGCTGTCATCCAAGTCCAAGCCTAACAATTCCTTAAAGGAGTTCTTGGCGGATACTTCGTTGAGCAACGCAATATCGTAATTGTTTTGTGCTTCAGCCAAGTCGACCTCCATCTGTAGCGCATCCACTTCACGTATCAAGCCGGCAGCATATTTGTTCTGTGATATCTCATGCGCTTCCATCTGCCGATCCAGGTCGAGATGAGCGATCTCCGTACTTCTTTGAAGCGACAGTAAATTATAGTAGGCGCTACTTACCTGATAAACGAGATTCAGCTCTTCCCTCTGGTACTGTTTATTGGAACGTTCATAATCGAGCTCTGCCCGTTTGAGCGTCGACCGGATATTGTTATAGGCATAAAAGGAGTGAAGCGGCTGACTGAATCCGATGCGGGAACGCAATCGGGAAGAGCGGAAATTGCTGTTTAAATTCTCCCCACTGGATAGCATATTCTGAATAAATATATTACCATCGGTGGGTAAAGGTTGGTTAATCGTCAATACGGTAGAGTAGCCCAGCTCCTTCACCGGATAATAAAAGGTGATGCCGGTAGTATCTTTCCAGCTTTCGATGGTTTCGGTGTATTGAGGAGCCCCGATAGTCATGTCGATGTGCGTCTTCAACCGGCTGGTGGCCGACTTCAGGTTGTATTCGGCGATTTTCAGGTCTTCTCCCAATTTCAACATACTGTAGCTTTTGCTCTTGGCAATCTCTATACTTTCTTCCAAAGTGAGGGTGTGCACCGATTGGCTGTGCAAACACAACCCAGAGAGGGAGAAACAGATACTTATTAAAAACAACTTTCGCATAATTTTAAAATTACCAATTAATTATAAATTACCAATTACAAATTACTAATTACCAATTAGGCACTCAATCACATCATCACATCATCACATCAACACATCCGTATTCGTTGATTCAACTTATCGGAATGGATCATCCCATCCTTGAGGTAGATATTGCGGTGGGCATAATCTGCGATCTCCTGTTCGTGGGTAATCAGGATGATTGTATTTCCCTCCTTGTGCAACTCCTCGAACAGGCGCATGATCTCTATCCCCGTCTTGGAATCGAGCGCTCCGGTAGGTTCATCGGCCAACAATATACCGGGATTGGTGACCAATGCCCGGGCAATAGCCACCCTTTGTCGCTGCCCTCCGCTCAATTCGGAGGGTTTATGATACAGCCGGTCAGACAGCCCCACCCTTTCCAAAGATTTCAGTGCTCTCTCTCTGCGCTCAACAGCCGGTATGCCTGTATAAATCAATGGTAATTCCACATTCTGAATCGCATTTAACCGGGGTAAGAGATTAAAATTCTGAAAGATAAAACCAATCTCCCTGTTCCTCGTAAGCGAGAGGGCATCATCATCCAAAGTGCTCACATCTATATTATTCAAATAGTAGTGTCCGCTTGATGCCGTATCCAGACAACCGAGAATATTCATTAAGGTTGATTTTCCCGAACCGGAAGGACCCATGATGGCCACATATTCGTTCTTTTCGATATTGAGATCGATGCCGTGAATGACGGGAATTTCACTTTCTCCCAGGGAATAGCTCTTTTTGAGCTCTTTAATTTCTATCAACATAGTCTGTCTGTTTTATTCGTAACGGATAGAGTCTACCGGTTTCAAGTTGGCGGCATTCTTCGCCGGCAGGTAGCCAAAGCTGACTCCCACGATTACCGAAAAAGAGAAAGCGATAAAAACTGAATAGGGTTTGATAAAAGTGGTAATGTCGGTAAACAAGGTAACCACCAGCGAGAGCATGATACCGATCAAAACGCCTATCAATCCTCCGGTAATACTGATTGCCACCGATTCGGTGACAAACTGGCTCATGATATCAATTTTGCGGGCTCCCACCGATCTCCGGATCCCAATCTCGCGAGTACGCTCCATGACGGTGGCCAACATGATGTTCATAATTCCTATCCCTCCCACCAAGAGCGATATGGCGGCAATTGCTCCTAAAAGGATATTATATATCTGCCGCTCTTTTTCTTCCTGTTTAAGCAGTTCGTAAGGGATGACGATACTATAATCATCATTATTGAAATGATGTCTTTTCAGGATTTCGTCAATAATTCGGGAAGCCTCGATCAGCCTATCCGAATTATTGATCTGCACGGTGATCTGTTGTATTTCACTGGAAAGGATATTATCCCGAGTAAAGCGATTCAGGAACAAGGATAGCGGCACATAGACATCCCTGTTCAGGTCTCTTGCCGCCAACTCGCCCACCGTTTCGGTAAAGAGGCTTTTAGATGCCAGCACACCGATCACCTCCAACCATTGGTCGTCGATCTTCACCAATTTGCCGATGGGATCTTCGCCCTTAAAGAAAGTGGCAGCCACACCTGCCCCCAGCACACATACCTTCAACCGCTCATTGTAGTGTTTCTCGCTGATAAAGTTTCCCTGTTGTACTTTATAGTTCATCAAGCCAAGGAAATCGGGGGTAATACCTATGATGGTCGACTTCACCGATTTATCGTCGTATCTCACCTCAGTGCTCTTTTCGGCTTGCGAGGCAATCCTCTCCACACCGGGCACAATCTCTTGGATAACATGGGCATCCTGTATAGAAAGCCCTTGAGAGAATCTTGCCCGCACCTCCTCCAACTCTTCATCCGAAAGCGATTTTTCCCTGACAATGATATTATTTACCCCTAAATCTTGGTACTTCGCGATGGCTTCGCGTTTTGCACCTTCACCAATCGACAACATGGTAATCACCGATGCCACACCAAATATGATTCCCAACATGGTCAGAAAAGAACGGAATTTGTGGTCGACCAGTCCCTGAAGCGCCAAGCGAATATTCTCACCGTATTGCATACATTCTTTTTATAAAAATTCACAACTCACCGTCATCCCCGGTTTTAACCTCTCATCCGGCTCCAATATCCTGACCTCCACATCGAAAACCCGCTGTCGCGACTTTGGGTCTTTTAAGCGGCATAACTTGCCAATATAGGCTACCTCCCCCTCGAACACCACCTTGGGCAACGCATCTAAACGGACTGTTACTTTCTGGTTGACCTCCAGTTTAAGAAAGTCGGTCTCATTCACCTGGGTATTCACCTTCATAAACTCCAATTCGGGAACTTTGGCCAGGTTATTTCCAGCATATATATTATCTCCTATCCTGTATAAACTTCTGGTGGGTCCCCGGTAATTCCATTCAATCTGAAACACGCCAGATACGGGTGTACGCAGAGTTAGTTCCGGTAGCAGTGCTTTGGCATTTTCTATCTCTTTCCGAATCTGTTCAACCCTGATTTCCTGAATCTTTAAATCATTCGCTTTGATCACCTCACTCAGCTCATAAATCCGCTTCTCTTTCTCAAGATTGATCTTTGCCTGTTCGAATTCCAACTCTTTTATGCGCCGCAACCGGTCCGACTCAAAACGGGAAGCTTCCAACTCGATCTTCTTCAAATCGAATGATGCCAGCTCATTTCTAATTCTGGACTCACTTTCCTGTCCCCTATTTTCCTGTTCCACATATAATTTCTCCAACACGGCCAGTTGTGTTTCCAGGTTACTTTCCTGATCCAGGATAAATTTATTGATTTCTGCCGGATCGAGTTGTGCGATTGAATCTCCTTTTTTCACTATCTCCCCATGATTCAACAAGCCGATAATCTTCATCTGATACCAATGCCGACCATACCTCGGTATGACAAAGGAGATGGAATTGATAGCGGCAAGTTCACCCGTCTCTATAATGGTGCTTCCACCCAATCTTCGTTTCGCATCATCTGTCTCGATACTTCTTTCACAAGAAACAGAAAGAAGCAGCAGGAAAAACAGCGCCAAAAAAGTATATATAATTTTATTTTTCATTCAATTATTTCATTTTTCTCATGATAAATTTCAGGATTTCAAGATTTGGAATTTCAAGATTCAAATTATGAAATTGTGAAATTATGAAATCATCACGCATCACTACTCTCCACTGTTTTCTCGTCACTTTCCACGGCAAAGGGATCTACAAGCGCGATCTCATCTCCCTCCTTTAGTCCGCTGACAACAACCACGTAGTCGGTATTATTCTGTCCTGTCTCAATCTCTATCTTGTCATAGCCACTTACACTCTTCTTATAGACAAAATTCTTATCTCCTTCTGCTCTCACGGCATCCAGGGGAATATAAAGCACATCCTCTATCTTGTCTATAATTATCCTGCAACTCACGGTAAGTCCGGGAAGAAGATTCTTATCCGATTCGTTCAGTATTATTTCAACAGGAAATACTTTTATTTTTGATGACCCATCTTTATTCACGGCCAGATTGGCAATTGAACTGACTGTCCCGGTAAAAATCTGGTCAGAGAATGCATCCGGTTTTATCTCCACTTTCAGTTCTTTATTTATTTTCGCCACATCCACCTCGTTGATCTTTACCGTTGCCTTTAACCTGGAGAGATCGGGCAATTGGATCAATGGGAATCCTGACCAACATTGATCTCCAATCTGGAACTTATTGCCGCTGCTCCAGTTTCGGGATATAATGGCTATTCCGGCAGAAGGCGTTACTACGGAGAGTTTTTGGAGTGTTTCATGCGCTTCGTCGAGTCGGGACTGGAATTGCAGGATAGAAAGATTTTTCTGTTTCACCTCCTCATTCTGTATTTTCACCCGGTTGTCTATCTGCTCTTTGGCCCTCTCCAAGGCAATATCAGCCTTGTCGAGATTCAGTTGTATCTCTTTTTTTTTGATCTCCGACTCATATTCCGACGATTCGAACCGTATTTTAGATATCTCATGGGAAATTCTTGCCGCTTCATACCCCGCTCTCAACTCTTCGAGGTCCGATTTTTGCTGAGCAATCATTTTCTCGAACTCCGCTTTGGCTATCTCCAGGCTCGACTCCGCCTCCACGATACCTTTAAGTACCTCGGAAGGATCAAAAACAATCAGCGTGTCACCTGCTTGTACCTCCTTCCCATCCTTTACCAATTCGGTGATCTTCAGATTTCCATACCTCCAGGAAATCATCGGAGCCACAATATTGATAGACTGTACGGCTTCGATCTCTCCCTCTTCGTACAGATCGAGGAAAAGAGATCCTTTTGTCACTTTCCCGACAGGTATTTGTTTCGTCTCTTTTTGACCACATCCAATAAAGAAAATCAGGCAAAAAAGAAGAAAAGATGTTGTTGTAAACTTATACCTCATGTGCATTTGATATTATAAAGTAATGTAACATACTTGTCTATTGGATTGAATCCGGCAGTAGGCTCTTTCCTCTTATATGAGAGGAGGGAGGCTTTATCAATGAGATCACCTCTCCCCGGTTCAAACCATTGGTGACAACCGATTCTTTCATTGATGATGCACCGGTCGCGATCTGGCGTATTTCATATTTGCGATTGTTCCTGGCATAGACCACCTTCATGGAATCAACATCATAAATGGCCACCCGGGGAACCACAATCGTATCGTTTATATAGGTGGTAATTATACGGCAGTTGGCCGTGAATCCAGGTTCAGGGAGTTGCAACACACTATCGATGGAGGCCTCTACCTCAAAAAACTTTACTTTTGAATCTCTTTTATAAGGCTGACCAACAGGTAGTTTCTTGATTATCTTGCCATACGCGCTATTTCCCGGCATAGCATCGAAAGTATAGGTTACAGAGTCATCTTCACTGATATGCCTGAAATCTGACTCGCTGACCGCCATCTTCACCTTCATTTCCGACACTTCAGGAATAATCACCACCGGCATATTATTCCAGACATTATCGCCCACCTTCAACTTTTCGCCAGTCATGCGAGAGTCTGCCACAATGGCCAATCCCTTTTTAGGCGCCCTGACAGTCAACTCTTCAAGAATTTTCTCCGCCGACTGTAACCGGTTGGTCAACTGCTGGATATTTATCTCCAACTTTCTGATTTCCGACTGGTTAATAATATTGAGCGCCTGAAGCTTTTGTTCTAACTTCGCTTTCTCTATATAAGCCCTTTCAAGTTCCAACTCTTTGATCCTCTTTTGTGTGGGCGTGGCAAATAGAAGCTGTAAAGAATCCAAGTCTGCAATTTCGGTGTCTACCTCATTATTTTTAACCTGTGCTTCCAACAAGGCATATTGCATCTCCAAATCGGCACTGATTTTACTTAATTCCGCGATGGCATTTTCCAATGAAATTTGCAGATTATCATAGTTGTTTTGTTGATTATTATCCTCAATAATACAGACTACATCTCCTTCGTTTACGTATGTTCCGTTTTCGATCAAAAAGGTGACTATTCCATCCACGTTTCCTGGACACGCCAAGGTGGTGAAACGTATTGGTTCTACAATTCCTTCAATCAAAATTGAATTTTCGAAATCGGTATTGGAAATAGTATAAGTTGATATATTCCCGTTATTTCTCATATTACAGGAAGAAGTAGCAAGCAACAATGTTAAGACAACAGTTATCTTAACTTTTTTCGGGATGATATGGTTTAATCGATAGCGCAATAGTGTGTTCTTTGGGCAGCAAATGTCATAGAAAAAGATGAGATATCAAAATATTGCAATAGAAAAGATGTTAACTTAATCCCTCCACCTCTCCGTTGACAATATCAATTCGTTTAGCCTGCGGATCGGCGGGCAGTCCGGGCATACGCATCATTTCTCCTGCAATGGCGACAATAAATTCCGAACCCCGGTTAATCACCAGGTCATTGATCTTGAACCGGAAATCTTTGGCTACGCCGTACCATTTGGGATCAGCTGAGAAGGAGTATTGCGTTTTGGCAATGCAGACCGGCATCTTTTCCAAAGGTGTGCCTTCAATCAGTTTCAGCTTCTTCAATGCTTTCTCCCCCATTACCACATCGCGCGCGCCATAGATATGTGTGGCCACTTTCGTCAATTTGGATTCTATATCGTCTTCATCATCATAGGTGAATTTTAATTTCTCCGAAGGCTTTTTCTCGATAGCATCCACCACTGTCTTAGCCAATTCAATCGCTCCTTCACCTCCGTCGGTGAATGCCTCATTGACGGCAAACGACACTCCTCTTGCCTGACAGAAGGCACGTACCGTGTCAATCTCTTCAAAAGTATCAAATCCATATTTATTGAATGCCACCACCACCGATTGGCCAAATCCGGACAGATTATCGAGATGTTTTCCCAGATTCTCCAATCCTTTTCTCAACCCTTCCATATCGGGTTCTTTAATCATCTTCTCCGGTGTGCCACCATGCATCTTCAATCCCTGTGCAGTGGCTACAATGACTGTCAATTTTGGCTGTAAGCCGCTCTTGCGGCACTTGATATTAAAAAACTTTTCTGCTCCCAGATCGGCCCCAAATCCCGCCTCCGTAATCACATATTCTCCGTGTGTCATTGCCATCTTGGTAGCCAATACAGAATTACAGCCATGTGCTATGTTGGCAAATGGTCCGCCATGGATGAAGGCTGCCGTATTTTCCGTGGTTTGCACCAGATTGGGATGAATGGCATCTTTCATGAGTACGGTAATAGCACCTGCCACCCCCAGATCCTTCACCGTAAATGGGTTCCCATTACGTGTGTAGCCCAGCAGTATATTCTCTATCCGTCGGCGAAGATCGGCTTCATCTTCCGCTAGACAAAGGATTGCCATCAGCTCCGATGCTGCTGTGATATCGAAACCACCCTCCTGGGGTATTCCATTACCTGGTCCAAGGCCTGTCACTATATACCGCAGACTACGGTCGTTTACATCCAACACCCGTTTCCAGAGCACCTCTTTGATCTCTTCACCACTACCCTGCACCCGGAAAATATAATTATCAAGCAGAGCAGAAATAGTATTATGTGCTGTAGTCACCGCATGAAAGTCGCCTGTAAAATGGAGATTGATGTTCTCCATAGGAAGTACCTGTGCGTATCCGCCGCCAGCGGCACCGCCCTTCATTCCAAAAACAGGACCCAACGATGGTTCCCGCAAGGCAACAATCGCTTTTTTCCCAATTTTGTTCAAACCCAATGCCAGTCCGATAGATACCGTTGTCTTGCCGATACCAGCCTTGGTAGCCGTAATGGCTGTCACCAATATCAGATTACTCCGATCAATCTTCTCCTGATCAATAAGATGAAGAGGTATCTTTGCCATGTGTCTTCCAAAACTGATCACCTCATCGCGATCAATTCCGATACCCTCCGCCACATCTTTGATTTTTCTCAGGGGCGTTTCCCTTGCAATTTGAATGTCTGATTTCATATTTTTAGAGTCAAGAACCAAGATTCAAGAACCAAGACTAATTGGTAATTGATAATTGGTAATTAGTAATTATTCACATTAGCACATCCCGACAAGCCCGGATCTCCACTTTGTTTCGATTGGCACATTAATCTCATTGGCACATCATTTAAGCCTTTCTTCCAGCATAATCAACTGGTCACGCAATTGCGCCGCCTCCAGAAACTCCAGTTTTTTTGCCGCTGCCAACATCGCTTTGCGAGTCTGTTCAATTTTTTTCCTGAGATCCTCTCTCGAAGCATACTCCGGTACCGGCTCTGCCGCCATCGCATAGTAATCCGGTTCCACGTACGCTCTTGCTTCGGCAGTTATTTTATATTCTTTGGTCAATGCCGATGATCGTGCCTTCTTTATCTGTTGCGGTGTGATGTCATGCTCCTCGTTATATTTTATCTGTTTTTCACGTCTACGATTGGTTTCGTCGATAGTCATCCGCATACTGTCGGTCATCTTATCGGCATAGAAGATCACTTTTCCGTTCACATTACGTGCCGCACGGCCCGCAGTCTGGGTAAGGGAACGATGAGAACGAAGAAATCCTTCCTTATCGGCATCAAGTACCGCCACAAGCGACACCTCCGGTAAATCCAACCCTTCACGCAACAAATTTACACCAATCAACACGTCAAATAAACCACTACGCAATTCATCCATGATCTTCACCCTCTCCAGTGTCTCCACGTCGGAATGTATATAATTACACCTCACACCGTTCTTGGTCAAGTAATCGGTCAGCTCTTCTGCCATTCGTTTGGTGAGGGTAGTCACTAATATCCGCTCATCGACCTCCACCCGTTGCCGGATCTCTTCCATCAGGTCGTCGATCTGGTTCAGGCTCGGACGCACATCGACCGGCGGATCAAGTAACCCTGTCGGTCGAATCAGCTGATCGACCACTATACCTTCCGATTTTTCCAACTCATAGTCGGCAGGGGTGGCACTCACAAAGATGATTTCAGGAGTAAGGGTTTCAAACTCCTCAAACTTCAACGGACGGTTATCAATCGCGGCTGGGAGGCGGAAACCATACTCCACCAGATTGATCTTACGGGAGTGGTCACCGCCATACATGGCACGTATTTGCGGGATGGTGACATGGCTCTCATCGATCACCGTGAGATAATCTTCAGGGAAAAAATCAAGCAGGCAGAAGGGACGTGTACCGGCGGCACGGCCATCAAAATAGCGAGAATAGTTCTCTATTCCGGAACAATAGCCAATCTCCTTGATCATCTCCAAGTCATAGGTCACCCTTTCGTATAGCCGCTTGGCTTCATAGGGTTTTCCAATAGACTGAAAGAACTCCACCTGTTTTCCCAAATCGATTTGTATCTCATCGATCGCCCTATTGATACGTTCCTGCGTGGTGACAAAAAGGTTCGCGGGAAAGATACGGTAGGTATCCAACCGTTCGATGGTGATTCCACTGAGAGGATCTACCGATTCGATATTCTCTATTTCGTCTCCCCAGAAGATAATCCGAATGATATAGTCGTGGTATGCCAGGAAGACATCCACTGTATCACCCTTCACCCGGAAATTCCCTCGATTGTATTCGGCGGTTTCGTTGCGCGAGTAGAGGCTGTTCACTAACAGGCGCAACAACTGATCGCGCTCCATCACCTGTTCCACATGAATATCTATGGTGGTCTTGTTAAAATCTTCGGGATTACCGATGCCATATAGGCAGGAAACAGAAGATACCACTATCACATCACTCCTTCCCGAAAGTAGTGAGGAAGTTGCGGCTAACCGGAGTTTTTCAATTTCATCGTTGATGGATAGATCCTTTTCGATATAGGTATCGGTTGTCGGAAGATAAGCCTCCGGTTGGTAATAATCGTAATAAGAGACAAAATACTCTACCGCATTATTCGGGAAGAAACTTTTAAATTCGCTATAAAGTTGTGCTGCCAGCGTCTTATTGTGGCTCAGCACCAGGGTAGGCTTATTTATCTGTGCAATCACATTGGCCACCGTAAAGGTCTTTCCTGATCCAGTAACACCCAACAGGGTCTGATAAGGGACTTTCTGTTGTAGTCCTTCTACCAGTGCCGCAATTGCTTCCGGTTGATCACCGGTCGGTTGATATGCTGAGGTAAGTTGAAATTCCATAGGCTATGGTTTTGTTTCTGACAGGCTATCCAGTTCGAGAGTTTCATCAGGGGGTGGTGCGAGAAGCAGCTCATATCTTTTCCTGGCTTCCGCAATATAATCACCTGCAACGCTTCCATTTTCTGCCTGCATAATATAATCGGAATAGGCAGCGGTCGTATTCGCCTGTAGGGCTCTTACCCATACAAGCGAATCGAGCCTTGTTCTCACTAACCGGGCATAAGGGCTTTCAGAATGATGGTGTAAGAAATTACGCAACTCGGCCGGGTTAGCCGTCACCTTCATCCTTTCCCAGACAGCGGCCTCTTCCGATTTCAACCTGTGTAAGCCCGCCTGTGCTTCATCAAAGTGCGCCCCATTGGGATAGGCTTCCATATAATGGAGATATCCTTCTACCGAATTAGCTCTCACGGTTACATCCCATCCCCTACTATCCTGATTGGTTTTACGGATGGTTTCATTGTATATGAAGAAACCGCCTGTCAACAGAACGATGGCCAATCCAAACAACACCGAAGTTCCTATCCGTTTTCTTTGCTTTGGCAATATTATTTGCTGTTTGGGTTCAATCTCCATTTCCTGATCTTGTCCGGATTTGTATTCAGGCTCGGATTCAAGACCAGAATATAAGTCGGACCCTGCCCCATTCTCCGTTTCCAAGTCATTCACCACTGCTGGCAACTCATCCTCGGGTTCAACCATTGAAGGATTCAGGGTCTCAGTCTCCTTCAGAATATCAACTTCATATTCGGATTGAATCTTCTTCGCGCAGTCATCACAGAACAGCGCTTCTTCCGGTTTGGTTTTTCCACAAAGAGGACAGGATTGGGACATAGTTTTTTCAAATACTTATTGAACTATTTCGTTAAGCCAAATGAACAGACGCCAACTTATCTGAGACATGTCTTAGCGAAAAAGCGAAGGCGACTCAAAAAGTCTAAATCTATTGAACCTTTATTTATCTACAAATTTACAAGAATTTATTTTGAAACAGACACATCTTTGTGAAAAGCAATCTTAAATTAGTAAAATACACCTTATTAATAGTCTACAACCAAA
Organism: Proteiniphilum sp.; assembly: GCA_041676805.1. Taxonomy (GTDB): domain Bacteria; phylum Bacteroidota; class Bacteroidia; order Bacteroidales; family Dysgonomonadaceae; genus Proteiniphilum. The sequence goes on along the minus strand of JBAYRG010000033.1, from coordinate 1,212 downwards.
GTATCATAAGATATTTTTAGCTATGACTCTCATATTACTTTCCATCAAGCTGTAGACAAAAATATAAAAAATTACCAATATGGTAATCCAAAACATAGTTTTGTTTGAAACAAAGAAATTATGTAAATTTGAAAGCAGATTTTCAGTCTGGAACTTGGCATATTCAATAATTTATTGATCCGTTAATTTGTCAATTAGTAAATCGCCAAATCAGCCTATCAACAAAATGTCCTATATAAAAGAACGAATTCAATCTTTTGTGCACGCTTTTAATGGTTTGTATTTACTGCTCAAAGAGACACCCAACGCATTGATACACTTGGTTGCGGCCATTATCGCAATCACATTGGGATTTGTATGCGGTATATGCAACAGGGAATGGCTTGTCATTATTATAGCTATCGGTACTGTGTTTTCCATGGAGGCCTTGAATACTGCTTTGGAACGATTGTCTGATTACGCCTGTAATAAAGAAATCCATCCTGTTATCAAAAAAGTGAAAGACCTTGCCGCTGCAGCGGTGTTGATTGCTGCCCTGACTGCATTGACGGCAGGAATCATCATTTTTTTACCAAAAATCTTCTGACCTTGTATGACTAAATCCTCTCCTTTTCCTTCAGATATTTCCACCGATACTATCCGGGTTCAGCTCCTGAAAATTGATCGGGGGAGAAAACTACTGATCTGTATGAGCGAAGAGAATCCCGGAGTCGCATTGGTTGCCAGATATGGTATTTCACCCGAGAACAGCGCCTTCAACAGTTCAGTAGAAAAATTTCAGGAAGGGGCAAAGCTGAATCTGATAGACTCCGCTATCGATGGAGATGGTTTTCTTATTCCTAACTATATCATCTTTGAACCTGATTATCTGATAGATGCTTCTTCTATTGCTGAGTGCTTTCAGGATTATGCGATCTCACCGCTCCATTACTTTCGCAATAAATTTGAAGAGAAGGAGAATCGTTCTTATCTACTATTGGGAAATTTAGCCAATTTCTTCCTCGATGAACTGGTCTTTGCAGAAAATCCCGAAGAGATATCATTCAGGGACGTTTTCTTGCGGTCGTTCAAACAGTCTCCATTCGAATATACCAGTTGTGGGGATATCCGTTCGGAGAAAGACTTCCGAGAATTTATGCAGAAAGCAAGAATTCAGTTCGAAAATATCAAACGGGTCATTCGGGAGGACTTTCCGGGACGGGATATCGATCT
>JBAYRG010000032.1:0-15898 GCA_041676805.1 Proteiniphilum sp. | reverse complement strand
TCTATTTCTACTATTTCATCATACACCTCAATCAAATCCATTCCGTTACTGCAGTATTCTCTCAAATCCTGTGAAGTATATGCCAAATTAATATAATAACCTTTGATATCGAAATAAGAGGACACTGCTCCATCGATAAGTCTTCTCCAATCTTCTCGTTTATGCTTGTTGCGGTCGAAATAGCCGTTCACTTTTCCACTGGTAATATGTATTTTTACCGGCTGCACATTCCGCCAATTGTCGGTATAGTAACTGATATAACCTAGTCCGCTATTTTTCGCCCTGATCTTATTCACGCCGGGGCGGAGAATAAAAGAAGCATCAGCATGATTACCAAAATTGTGTATCCTGAACGATATATCTTCGCCTTTGCTATCACCCATAATGATGACAATTTCATCTCCGGACGAGAAGTACATTCCTGTGGGGTTCTCAAAAGGATTATAACCACTTGTTTTTAGTTCTTTGGCTGTAGTTTCGATCAAAGGATAGGGTTCATATTCCTGTACCCTAAATTCCATGGGATAATCTTCAGTAAAAATGCTTTGCGCTAGATTTTTGAAAAAATCATTCTCAATCGCATTAATCTGTTCTAGAGTAACCCCTGTACGGAGTTGAGAATAGACATCGTCAGCAAATATATGGTTCAGATTCAAGTCGCTCCTGTCTACTTTCCGATAAAATTCCATTTCTGCACAACTGGCAAAGTCATTTCTACCCGATTCAACTATGAATTTAAAAGCCCTTATCCCTTCAATCGTTTTCTCAAAATTAATCACAGAAGCAGTACCCTTCATCTTGAAATCGTAGTCACTTTGCTTTACGAAGTCCGGGGTAGTTTCAGTGGAGACCCAAAGTTCGAATTTTCCGAAGTCTCCATTTCCACCACCCGTACGAGGGTGGTATACAATATAATCGATATCTTTTGCGTCTGAGAACTTGTATTCCAGCGTAACAGGTAAAGTTAAACTGTACCATGGTGAGTGATACATACTGGACAAGTCACCGTCAAATGATCTCTCAATCCCATATCCCGGATGTGCATCGGAAGCTATTCCGGATGTGGGCCTTATCTGCAGATCAGAATCAATGCCATTTGAATTTACGGGAACATATTCACCCTTTTTGGGTAATTCCACAGAGTCTATAATCTCCGGTGTTTTCGACTGGCAGTGCGAAAAAAAGGGGATCAGAGTTATTAAGAATACAAATAATAATTTATTCACTATCTTTTGGCCTTTAATTTGTAATTATAGCAGCCCCCGGGTAATATATGCACTACCCGGAATTCTGCAAAAGATGTTGTCAATCGAGTTCCGGATCAATTATTTCGTACCAAACTTCATAGAATTCTATCCTCGATATGGCATAAAAAGTATTTCCTTCATATCCGGCCAAAGCTTGATAACGTATTTTTGTGAAAGTCTGCCCCTCGACAGAAAACACAGGAGAGGCGTAACGTGCGGAAATTCCAGATGGAATTGTACCTGAGGGAATACTCCCCATGGTAACCCAAGTCTCACCATCGTTACTTCCCAAAATATCTACCGCATCCGGATTATTGTTTACTCTGTCACGGTTGTACTGAACCAATTTAACACCCTCTACCGCTTTCGACAAGTCAAATTGAATCCAATGGGGAAATACAGTAGGTGTTCGCCAGGGAGTATGGAAAAATCCTGCAGGATCATCTCCCAGCAAATCGGCAAGACTTCCTTCATCAGCCGACCCACTAGTAGAAAGATCAGCAGGAGTAAGGATTATTTTATCAGTAGCTATATGCTCCACCTTCACCATCGTAACAGGCAATGCCTGTGAAGAGATGGTCTCTATATTCGTACCGGAAGTTCCGGTTGAACTGACACTCCAGAGCTTGAATTTAACGTCACCGTACTTGGCATATAAATTGTCAAGAAGAAATTCTGAGGCATAATGGCTTATCTGTTTGATGCCTTTCATCTTGACTCCTTTATAGTCATACTCATATTCTATCTGTACATATAAAAAATTTTCGTCTTTGGGATTATCCCATTTTAACAATATTGCACCCTCTGCCGATTGCGCAGTCACATTGCTGATGTTGCCAGGGATAATCTCGTCGGCCGATTCGCCACATCCGGGTACCAGCAACAACGAGAGTATTGTTAATATTGATATAGTTATTCGTTTCATACGATTTTTTAATTTTTAATTTTTGTGTATGAAACTCGCCTTAAATCATGTTCTGGTGTGTAATGATTATCATGCTCGTTTCATTTCTCTATTTTTTATCTATCCCTCAATACCCAGGATTTTGAGAGAGTTTTGCATTCACATCCACATCTTTTTGCGGTATAGGCAACAGGTAGTTCTTCGGACTTGCAAATTTCCATCCCACCAAAACTTCAGCTTCCCGGAAAAATTCTGCATCTGTCACACCATCCACATTTAAACCCTTGGGATTACTACCTACATAGAGATGTGCTGTTTTCCAACGTTTGTGATCCCATAACGAATGGCCTTCCATAAAGAGTTCAATACCTCTTTCCTGGTGCACTATCTGGCGTAATTTTACCTGATTTAATGTAGCCACACCTTCCCATGCCGTTTCTACTTTGGGAACACCGCTTCGCACACGTACCTTGTCAAGGTACTCTATGGCAACACTTAAATTATTTGTCTCCACAGCAGCTTCGGCCACAATAAGATAAAGTTCTGCAAGTCTCATTATCGGAAACGGATAATTAATGATGGACCCGTTCGCATTGTATCCTGGATGAACTCCTTTCTTGGCAAGATATCCGGTCATCGAATAGTTACGCCCATACGACTGTTTGCCATGTACATCATTCTTCCGAAATAAGGTGCGAATACGTTTATCGTTACCACGCATCAATTCGTACCACCCATTATGGAAAGAAATCCAGGCATAAAAGCGAGGTTCGCGGTGAAGGTGCAAGTTACAGGTAGTTTGCCCCTCATACTGTCCGAGTTGAAAATAATCACCTTCACTAAAATAAGCAGGATCCTCATCTATAGGCAGTCCTCTTTCGGTATAAAATCTCTTCACCGCTTCCAGCGTCGGGGCTACATTTTGCCAGGCATTTCCTCCACTCGCCTCCCTCGGAGCAGCATTATTCTGATAGCCATAAAATCCATCATTCCGGGTATCGGCAAATATCAACTCATTGGTATTTGCCCTGTCTACAAAGTTCATCCGTGCCCTCCACTGGTTCACATCGCTTGGATAGGGATAGTTTCCTGAACCCGGATCGGGATTGCCCATATATAATGAGATACCCGCGCTATGCGCTTCGTTGACAGCCTCCAATGCATAGGTATATGCTTTTTCCCATTTCGACTGATCGTATTGCAACGGCATCAACGGTGTACCTGTTTCGGGATCTTTTAACTCGTCAGCATAAAATTCCCCATTGCCGTTGAAGAGAGGTGATGCAGTGTAGAGCCATAGTTTTGCTTTCATGGCTTTGGCCGTAGCCCTGGTGGCTCTACCGTAATAGGTTGTAGCTTGTCTTTCAGGAAGATCCATATAGGCCATATCATACATGTCCGATATCCATTTCACGCACTCATCGAAGATACGACGTCCCGGATAATCAGAATTGGGCGTATCCATAGCAAAATTCTTCTCAATAATAGGAATAGGGCCATAAGCCTTTAGCAAGAAAAAATGGAAATAGGCTAACAAAAAACGAGCCTCCGCCTTATAGAGTTCCTTGGTTTCCTCATCCATCCTGGGCACACCATCAATATTATCAAGAAGAATGTAACATCTTTTTATCCCACCATAGAAGCTACTCCAAAAAGTATAATAAGAGAGATTAGAAGGAGAATAATTTCCCTGCATGGAAGCCACTTCCATTAAAGTGGCCCAATCCCCGGTCGATCCCAGCATATAAAAAACATTTGCTTCCTGCGGGATAAATGCATAGCATGAGTAAAGGTACCTTTCGGCAGCATATCTGTCGGCAAAAGCGTCCTCTTCAGTCGCTGTCTCGTCGGGAACGATATCCAGATAATTACAACTATATGTAAACAACAGCGCCACAATCATCAAAATTTGAATATATTTTTTCATCTTATTATATTTTGTTGATTTATCTAAATGTGAATTGTACTCCAAGATTGATCACCCTTTGGGTCGGATAACTCAAACCGCTACCTCCTCCCTGTTCGGGATCCCAATGTTTGAACTTGGAAATTGTGAATAGATTGGTTCCCCGCAGATATATCCTCATGAGTTTGAGGTTATATCCAATTTCAGCATTTTTCAGTTTAAGAAAAGAACCATCCCGCAGCCAATAAGTAGAAGCCGCTGTATTGTTGTCATTATCCAGCTTGCTTAATCTCGGATAAGCAGCATATATGTTCGGATTGCTTTCACTCCAATAGTCATCTGAGATAAATTTAAGGATATTTCTTGTCTCATCGTTACCGAATGGATGAAAACCCGACATCATGATCTGGGTGCGGGCCGCTCCTTGGAAAAAGATAGAAAAATCAAACTTCTTGTAGAAGGCCGATGTTCCGAAACCATAAATTATTTCCGGGGTTTGGGAATACTTGGAATATATTCTATCGTTTGCATCGATCTGATTGTCATATTTGCCATCTGCATCAGCGATATTCTTATACTTGATATCTCCCGGCCTAATAGTTATCCCACTGATATTTTGAGGAAGGCTGTTATTGATTTCTGCTTCATCAATAAAGAGCCTGTCTGCCACATACATCAGGTGTGCACCAACGGGATGGCCGACCCTCGACAGATTAGGATATTGTTGGAAATCGGGTTCGTCATAGTCCAGGATTTTGTTCGTGGCCCAGGTGAAGGTCCCCTTGAACGACATCTTTAAATCATGGTTAAACTCATGGAAATAATCCATCGACATATCCATACCCTTATTCTCCACTTCTCCCAAGTTCCCAAAAATCTGTGTGGTTTGGTTCCACCATATATTTCTGGGGCTAAAGCCCAATATATCGGGTACGCTCTGACGGGTAAGGAAAATATTTTTCCGGTAATCCTGGAAGAGATCTACGGTGAAATCCAACCTGTTCCATAGATTCAAGTCCAAACCAAGATTGATTTTGCGACCTACCTCCCACGTCAGGTTCGGATTGCTGAAGCGGGTATATGCCGGCCCGCTCAATCCATAATTCTGCTGGACTCCTGTGGTATAAGACATGTTACCATTCTGTAGTTCTATCTGCCCCAAATACATAAACCTCGTGGCATCGTCCGAATTTCCTACCATCCCTAAAGTTGCCCTTAATTTGAGATTGGAGACCACCTTATTCAGCGGTTCGAAGAATTTCTCGCGACTGACTATATACCCAACTCCTACGGAAGGGAAGAATCCCCAACGATTCTTGGGAGCAAAGTTCTCACTTCCGTTATACCCAAAGTTGGCTTCTAACAGATATTTATAATCGTAGGAATAGGTAAGACGACCTGAAATACCTTGTTTACGTTGCGGAAGGGATGCAAGAAAGGTCTCCGGTTTATTGGTCTGAATTTCTTCCTGGGTATATACAAGCATACCTGTAACATAATTCTTGCTGGCGAAAGTCCTTTCGTAGTTGAGCATCCCTTGGATATATATCTGGCGGTTGCCGTTCATGCCATAGCTGTATGAGAGTTGGGTATCCTGTTCTTTGGCTATCCGTTTAGCCGTGTAGCTCTCAATGGCTGTACGGTCTGCATTCCAAGTATAATCAGAAACTTCAAAAGCATTGTTACTGGCAGTCCGTGACACCTCAGTCTGGCTCCAATTCTTGAAAGAGAAGAGTCCATTGAGAGAAAGACCGGGAGTAATGAAATGCAAATCCTGTATTACATCAAAACTACCTGAAATAATACTTTCGAATGTATTCTTATAACCTCTTACCATTTCTACATAAGGGTTGATAAACGATTCGTTGTAATACCGACTACCCGACTTTCCTCCCCATCTTATATAATTGATTTCGGGATCATCCGGAAATCTTATCGGAAAATCCACCGGATTACCATACACTGAGTATCTAAAAGCGTCACTGGCACTCATACGTGAGCCTTTGTATTCACGTAGGTTGGCGTTTAATTTGGCACTTACCTTAGTCGTTGGAGTTACTTGATAATTAAAGTTATTCTGAATCACATAACGTTGTACGCTCAAATCGGAATCATAGGAAAACTCCTTATTATTACGCAATATACCCTGATCCTGATTGAATGACACGCTTGAGAAATAATCCAGTTTTTTGCTTCCACCCCGTATGCTCAGGTTGGCATTGGTGGCCATCGCTCCGGATTTGAACATTTCATCATACCAATTGACATTGGGAAATACATAAGGATCTAAATTGTTCCTTGTTCCATCTATCTTTTCCTGACTATACAGTTTATCGCCAAGATTTCGGGCTGTAACCGCTTCATTGAACATCTGCATATAAGTCACTCCATCCACAAACTTGGTCACTTTAGTAGGTGCGGTATAAGATGACTCGACACGCACATTCACAATGGCTTTGTCCAGATCTCGCCCCGATTTGGTATTGACGATCATTACGCCGTTCGCCCCCCTGGAACCGTATAGTGCCGTAGCTGTAGCATCCTTCAAAATCGAAAAACTTCCAATCATTTCGGGGTCAAGTGCGTTCAATTCGGCTGTGGAGGCCTTTACACCATCGATCACAATCAATGGTGATTTCATTGAACCGAATGTAGAGATACCGCGTATCCAGAAATCGGCACCATCCGCTCCGGGTTCTCCTGAACGTTGTACTGCAATAACTCCCGCAAGTTGGCCTGCAAAACTTGTAGACAGGTTGGAACTGGGAGTTTTCAGGGCCCCAACATCCACACTCTGGATAGATCCAACTACACTTACTTTAGCCTGTTGACCAAATCCTACAACGACGACCTCTTCCAGTGATGTGGAATCTTCCGTCATCCTGATATTCAGTTCTTTCCTATTACCTGCTTGTTCAGTTACAGCAGTATATCCTATATAGGAGAATACTAATTCGGAAGAGGACGATTTCACCGTGATAGTGTAGCGACCATCAATATCGGTTACAACACCATTCGTTGTACCTTTTTCCACAATTGTCACTCCAATCAGAGGAGTGCCTCCACTATCAGTCACTAGCCCTGTTATCTTAATAGAAGCCTGTTGAACTGACTCAGGCCCGCTTGTGGCTGTAGAAGCCATGATCGTCACAGGAAACAGTAACGCTGACACAATAGTCATCAAGATCACTTTGCCTTTCAATTTTCTCTGAAAATCAAAGGTCGTCGAGTTTCTTTTTGTTGTCGATCCCTTTTTCATTTGAATACATTTTTAAAACAATTTATTATCATAACTTGAATAATCTCTATACCTTGTGCACTCTCGATTTCTCAATTTAATTGTCGATTACTTTATTAGGAAAATGTTTTTTGTACAATTTTCTGATAATTCACGTCCATTGCTAAAACCTTGTCCATATACAAATGGAACTTTTCCGTTTCACCCAATCCTAACCATCCCAAAGCCATTACATTATAGCAATGTATACGATTACGTTCATTCAAATCTTCTTCCCAGATCGCCAGATCGGGAAGGGACACTGCAAAATATTCGATTTTGCAATTGTCATTTATGTGCTTTTCCCCATGTGCAATTAATTTTTTAAAACGTTCTTCTGCTTTTTCTTCATTACCCAATGCCCTCCATGCCAATCCCTGGAAATAGATCTTATCGGGATTCTCATCATTATAATAGAATGCCTGTTTGGGTTCATCGGGACCTTGAGTGGCTTTTGTAAACCATTCAACAGCCTTCTCCTCATTTTTCAATCCCCTGTAACAAACCCCTTTATAATACTCCACATCATTTTCATTCACCGTACTCAATTTGCCTTCTCCCAAATTGTGGGGATACAGGTCCGTTTCATTCAATAACTCCAATGCCCGACTCCAATTTTTCTCTTCGATGGCCTGTCTGGCCAACTGGATGCGGCAATAGGTATACTGAAAAGTTATTTTCCCTTCACCTCCTTCCCATGGATGAAAATTACGGGAGTTACACAATATTCTCGCCGTTTCATATTTACCCAATTGATTGTATAATGCAATCCGTTCTATAAACAGGTCATCACGTTGCTCCACCAAATCCATATGCTCTTCCAATACTTTGAGACGATCTACAGGTGCATAATTCAACTTTTTATACAGCTGATCCAGCTCCATCAATATACGGGAATCTTTGTCATCGAGAGAGAATGCTTTTTCAAGTAATCGCACAGCCTGCTCTTTCTTATTCGCTTTATTATAGTATGCCAATGCCAGATTCCTTAGTACGGTAGGAAATTCATCATTGATCGCGATCGATTTCTCCCAACATTCGATCGCATCCTTATATTGCCGTTTTGCGTACCAGAAATTACCCAAATAATAGAGTGCCTTGAAATCCTCCGGGTTTACCGTAAGGAGATGTTGAAGGATAATAACCTCTTCCAAGCGATTGGGAAAACATTTATCGGGTGATAGTTGAAGTGCCTTTGCGTAGATTTCTTTTCCTTCATTTTCCCTGTTAACTTGCGACAGGAAAAATCCTAACGCATACCAAACTAAAGGGTAGGATCCGGCATCCGTTTCTATTGCCCACTCCAACACCTCGATTGCTTCATCGTATAATCCGGCTGCAGCAAAATCGAGCGAATATTCAATATAGCTATGTGGATTGGCCTGTATGAGTGCTGTAATTTCTCTTTTTAACCCTTCTTCCAGAGAAATTGAACCAGTCTCTTTTCCAATCAGATTTTTGCCTGTGGGCGATTCACCCGATAGTTTTGTAAGGAGATATTTCTCAAAACGGCATCCCATATTAAACCGATCGATCTCCAACGAAGACTCTATCCATTGTAAGGCAACATCTGTTCTTCCCTTTTTACGCAATATTGAAGCCTTCAACTGGCGGGCTTTATGATTGTGCCAGCTGGAAAGCAAGCTTTGTTCAATATGTTCCAATGCCATGTCCCAATCTCCACGCATACAATCTATCTGGGCCACAGAAAAATAGGCAGGACCTTTCCATGCGGCATTCCACGCCGATTTAAAAAAGGCGCTGTACGATTCATCCAATTTCGATTGCAGTTTCAAGCAACATCCTAAATTATAATAAGGCTCTCCATCATAAGGATTCGGATTTCTTTTGGTCAGTGTCCCGATCGCTTTTTCAAAGTAAGGCTGAGCCTTTTGGAATTGCCCCCGTCTCATCAGAAGGAGTCCGAGAGCATTGTTACAACGCACATCCCCCGGGTCGCGCGAAAGCGCCTCCTCATAATAATCAACGGGATTAAACGTGGCATGACGGTATTGCTCCAGGTGAAGGCCTGTAAGATAAAGTTGCTCGATTAAAGGTATATCCTTAGGATCATCGGCAGCTTCAGCGGCCGGAGGCACCGTACTGTCTGTTTCTTTTCCGGTACTATATCTCAGTAGTTCATCGCCTTCAACCGTTGAAACAACCAGTGTAATATTCCCACTGTTTTCATTATCCAGATGGATGGTTTTTCTATAGGGATTTTCCGGGGAGAGTTCCACCTTATCGTTTAATAACACGCTGCCGGTCACATCTTTCAATGAGATCTCAATCTCTTTCCTTGACGTGCCATAAACTATCACAGTAGCTATTTCTCCATTCACATCAAGACCGGCGATCACATCTTTTGTCGCATTTTTCACGTTGCCTACTTCTGCGTAAGGCATAAAATACTGTGTCCAGGATTTCTCTTCATAGGGTTGCAACCAGGAGAAGTCCGGCTGATTATCGGTATACACACCCGTCATCAATTCGATATAGGCCCCGTCCTCATCCGTCAGATTCCTCTCCCACGCTTTTCCAAAGTCCCCATTACCCCAAGTCCACTGTTTTTTTCCGGGTGAGACATGATGATTAGCGACATGGAGCAGTCCCGTATCCGTTTTTTCATTATAACCGCCCACGAAATCATATTCCGACTCTATGGCCATATAAGATGTGGGAACCGGAATATTGGCATATCTCGATATATCGACACCGGCAGAATAGTCTTCCTTATAATATACTCCGGCAGCAATGGGGAATGAGGATACATCCCTCTTCCCATGGTCAAAGACTGCATGCACATCCGGTGGAAAGACCGACTTGTAAGCATCATCGACAGCCACCGCAGGGTTAGCCCACCAAAGGAAGGTTTGTGGAAAGGGTGTCCTGTTATAGGTCTTCCCCTTAATCTCAATATAAGCTTTATCAGGATACAATGTAACGCCATGCATTCCTTTCAACCCGAACATACGCTCCACTTCACTACACCATACCGTCTTGCTTCCATCGGCATGCTCTTCAATCATAAATTCAACAGGATAAAAAGTACTGGGACGATGATGTTGCGGCCAGTTGAATTCAATCCCTCCAGATATCCACGGGCCGGTCAATCCCACCAGTGCAGGCTTGATCACCTGGTTATAATAAAAAATATGCATGCCACGTAGCTTGTCGTAAGCCATTTGGATACGTCCTCCCAATTCAGGCAGGATCATTACCTTTATATATTTGTTTTCAATAAAGAGTGCTTTATAGATTTTATCCTTTTTCAGATCGCTGATCTTTTCAATGACCGGATAAGGATACACCACACCCGAACTGCCTTGATAGACCCTTTTCTCCAAGAAAACCGGATTTTTTTCCTCTTCACCCACTTCATAAGTAGGCAAAGAGATATTTTCCATCCATGCTCTTACCACATGAGGAGCATCGACTGTCGATTGAATCAAATAGCTGGTCACTTCTTTCATTTCAAAAAATTACTTCAAAAATTATTTATTGCGTTGCATTGTTCGTTATTATCTTTTCGATCTCTTCCAATGTTTTTCCTTTTGTCTCAGGAAGATTCATCTTCATAAACAAGAACCCTGCTATACAGATGAGTCCATATAACCAGAACGTGCCGGAGGCACCCAGTGAACTGTTCAATAGCGGAAAAGTATATGTCAGTACAAAACTGGCACTCCAAAGTGCAAAGGTGGAAACAGCCATTCCTTTGGCTCTTATTCTTGTAGGAAAGATCTCGGAAATAACAATCCAGGTAACCGGAGCAAGTGTCATGGCATAGCAGGCGATCCCCAAAACGACGACTATCAGCATAATTATCCCTTCAAGGCCGAAATAATAACCTGCTCCCAATACAATATAAATCGTTGATAAACCAATCGTACCCAACAGCATCAACAAACGCCTTCCCAATCTGTCGACGGTATACATCCCGACAAATGTGAAGATTACATTCACAACCCCTGTTACCACAATATTGAACAGCATGTCGGATACACCATACCCGGCTGCCGTGAAAATTTCTTGCGCATAGTTAAATACCACATTGATACCACACCATTGCTGTAATACGGCTATGATAATACCGATTGTCACGATCTTGAATGTTTTCCCTTTGAAAAGAGCAGATAACTTCACTTTTTCCACGGTTTCCCGCGTCGTTTTTTTCACCTCTTCCACCAATTGGAGGGCATATTCCCTATTGACTATTCTGGAAAAAATATCGGTTGCCTTATCGTACTTCGTTTTTGCAATCAACCAGCGGGGACTTTCAGGAACGATAAAAGTCAAGATCAGATAAAGGACCGAAGGGAATATAGGTGCCCAAAACATCCACCGCCAACCGACTTGCCCGTTCCATGAATTAAGAATTTCCTCACCCGGAATGATTGGCCTCGCGATCAGCCAGTTGGCAATTTGAGCGGAGAGTATTCCCAACACAATGGCCAGTTGATATATCGCTACAAATTTTCCCCTTACCGCAGGTGGGGAGACCTCGGAGAGGTACATCGGGGAGATATTCGACGCAATACCAATACCCACCCCACTAATTATCCTGAACAAGATAAACAGATTGATCGTATGAGCTGCTCCCGTACCGAAAGCCGATAACGCAAAGATGACAGCTGCAAGGATCATCATAAATTTTCTTCCATATTTGTCGGATAATCCGCCGGAAATGATTACACCTATCAGGCAACCCAAAAGCGCGCTGCTCATCACCCATCCTTGAAGCCAGGGAGTATCTGTTATCGAAAAATAAATCTCATAAAATGCTTTCGCACCCCCTATCACTACCCAATCATAACCGAAAAGATAACCACCCATTCCGGCTATCAGCGAAATAAGAATCAGGTATCGACTATTCACATTGTTTTTCTCACTGTACATGGCCTATTTTTTATTTCTACAAAATTAATAAGATAAAAAATGATTAAAATGTATTATTTTTTGCATTAAATGTAATAAAGCACTATTTTTACTTTTGATTTAACAATATATCAGGAAGATATATGCAATCATGTAAAATATCAATATATAAATGTAAAATATCATGACCGAGAGAATAGCAGACGGATTCAAAAATGAGAAAGCGATCATACTTCCTTACAATGTTCGCGACTATCTGAAGATCAACAGCGTTACCCGCCATCTACATGTAACACATATTGGGTATTATCCTGAGGCTAAATACCACTTCAGGGAAAGAAAAAACGGAGCCGACCAAAATATACTCATTTATTGTGAAAGTGGTAAAGGATGGATCATATATAATGGTGAAAAAATATATTTAGAGAGGAACCAGATATTCATCTTACCGGCCAATGAAGCGCATGCTTATGGAGCAGATACGCATGACCCATGGAGCATATACTGGATTCATTTCAAAGGTGAAGATGAGGAATTGTTTTCATCCATAATAGGGAAAAAAACAGATACCGGAGAATCACACAGCGGCCGTATCGAAGACCGGCTTGTTCTCTTCGAAGAGATATATCAAAACCTGGATATGGGATATAATCCGGAGAATCTCGAGTATACCAGTTGTTGTCTCTCCTATTTTCTCGCATCCATCAAGTATGTGACACAATTCCGGGAAATCAAGAACACAAAAGAGATAGATATCATCCAGAAAAGTATCATTTTCATGAAAAATAATCTGGAACAGAGCATCGATCTCGAAGATATTGCACAACATATAGGATATTCTCCCTCCCATTTTGGGAATTTATTCCAGAAGAAAACCTCCTATTCACCCATGGGGTATTATAACCAGCTAAAAATACAACGGGCATGCTCTTACTTACAATTTTCCGATTTAAAGATTAAAGAGATAGCTTTCAGGCTTGGCTATTATGATCCTTTTCATTTTTCCAAAGCGTTCAAGAAAGAGACACGCTTAACGCCCAAAGAGTATAGAAAAAAATATAATCCGTGAATCCGATTCAACTCGGCCCATCTATACCATCCCATAAAAGAGAATTTCACTCTTCGGCAAACTGCTAAAAAAAATTATCCTGACAGAAAAAACTTCCGCCAGGATAACTCCCATTTATTTTCAAACAAGATAGAGCCTACCCTAACTGATATTTCGAAAAATCGGTGTTGAGCATGCTTCCGGTTTCCTTCAATGCATGATGGAAAGCGAAGCAGGCGTAAATATCCTGTGGGAGATGTCCTTTCACGCCACGATTAAGATATTCATGCAACAGTGGGCGATAATCGGGATGCGCGCACTTCTCGATAATCTCTTCAGCACGCTTCCTTGGGCCTTTACCCCGCAAGTCGGCCACTCCATATTCCGATACGATGATTTTCACCGAATGCTCATTATGATCTTCGTGCGTCACCTTGGGCACGATACAACTGATGGCGCCATTCTTAGCGGTAGACGGGGTCAGGAATACCGAGAGGTAGGAGTTGCGGGTGAAATCTCCCGATCCACCAATTCCGTTCATCATCTTGGTACCGTTCACATGGGTGGAGTTGACATTGCCAAAAACATCCACCTCTATGGCAGTATTCAGCGCGATGATTCCGAGACGGCGGGCCAAGCCGGGGTTATTGGTTATCTCGGAAGGGCGTAATACCAATTTATTCTTGAAGAAATCGAGATCATTATAAAATTGCTCAAGCACTTCATTGCTGACAGTCAGTGAACAACCGCTGGCAAAAGAGATATTTCCTTTCTGCATCATGTCGATCACCGCATCCTGGATCACCTCGGTATAGACCTCGAAACGGGGAATTTCAGGATTGCTGCCCATGGCTGCAAGTACCGCATTGGCAATATTACCCACTCCAGACTGGATAGGCAGGAAATGAGCAGGAATACGCCGCGCGTTTATCTCGCCGACGAAAAAATTGGCCACATTTTCACCGATCCGGGCTGTCACCTCATCCACAGGCGCAAAACCACCTCCTTCTCCATCCTTTTCGGTCTCCACTACGAAGATTTTTTTGGGGTTCACTTTCACATAATCGAGCCCGATCCGGTTCTGCACCTCGAAGATAGGTATTTCACGACGCTTTGGAGGATCCTGCAATTCATATATATCGTGCAGTCCACGCAATTTCGAAGGAACTTTATTATTCAATTCCACAATCACAATATCGGCCAACCGGCAAATGGTAGGAGTAATACCTACCGCGGTAGTCGGGACAATCTCCCCTTTCTCGGTCACCTCACAAGCCTCAACAATAGCCACATTGATTTTGCCAAAAAAACCGTAACGAATTTCCTGTGCAAGTTGTGAGAGATGGAGGTCGAAAAAATCGAATTTGTTCCTGTTAAGTGCTTCCCGGGTATCTTTATTGGTTTGATAGGGTGTGCGGAACTTGATAGCGTCCGCGCGGGTAAGCGCACCGTCTATGGAGTCGCCGGTGGACGCACCTGTGAAAATACCGATCTTGAAAGGATTCCCTTTGGCATGCTCTGCCTCCGCTCTCTTCGCAATCTCCACCGGAACCACTTTGGGACATCCGGCATGGGTGAAACCGCTGAAGCCAACATTGTCACCATTTTTCACGAGTGTCGCAGCCTCTTCAGCGCTGATAAATTGTAATGCCATAAATAGTATATATTTTTTGTATTTAGATAAAATCGATATCGTTTCAATATTTTCTCTGCATGATCTCACCGTAGATCAATCCCTTTTTAAGTTCTTCCCGGCCCGTATCACTTCTCAGGCCTTGGAGTAACGGATGCGATAATTTCCCTGATTTGTCCTCCCGGGCAATTTCAGGCAGGTCGGGTGAGTCGAGATCTATCTCATAAAAAGAATTCGCGTCATAATCAAAGATATAACTCGAGAGGGTGGATGGTTCTTCGTGAATGGATACCAAGTCGAGAGAAGATTGAAAATTGTCGTACCTCTCCTTTGCCGAATAGGTAGCGGGAAGCGGAGGGGGCAAAGACTTCTGCTTTGTGTTCCTTGGTTGTTGAAATATTGGCTCTTCTTCTTCATCCAAGAGTGGGTGGAAGTCAACTTCAGGCAACTGTTGTGCTTCCGCTCGTCTCTGGGCCTCCGCTTGTTTCTGCTGTTTTTTCTTCCGGGAATCATTAAAAAAACCCAATATCATGAAAAATACCAGAAGGATGAAATAAATAATATCTCCAGACTCCATATTTTGATTAATTTTGCAACCAGACAAAAATAGTAATTTTTTCTGAATTGAAGGTTAGATGGTCGATATAAAAATCGAGAGCAACTTCACAGCCACTCTCGAGCAATTAACCAAAACCTTAACTATGAAAAAATTTTTATTTTTCCTTGAGGCAAAGTTAGCATAAGAAAAAGAATATTGCAACTTTTCTGTCGACAATTTGACATTTTAACTTTCCCGACAGTTTTATGGTATATATCACAGTTTACAAATAGGTTATGGAGCCGACAATCGAAGGTTTCATATACCGAAATGAAAAAAAGGAATAATCATATGAATCCGAACGGAGTAAAAGAAAAAAAACTATTCATAGAGACTTATGGCTGTCAAATGAACGTGGCGGACACTGAAGTGGTAGCTTCGATCATGGAGATGGATGGATACAGTCT
>JBAYRG010000031.1:0-16272 GCA_041676805.1 Proteiniphilum sp. | reverse complement strand
TTCTTTACCAATTACTACCGCTCCCTAAAGGTTGTAAACTAAAGAACCGCCGTATACCGAACGGTACGTACGGGTGGTGGGAGAGGACAGATAGGGAATTAATCCCTATCTTCCTACTCGATTGGAATGTTGGGTATGGTGCTAACCTCGCAGGGGGCAAGTCTCTGCATACGCAGAGTTGATAGGAAGCATTATCAAATGGCAAGGGTGTTGCAGGCGACTGCAAATCCTGAAAGAAGCCATTCTCAAAGACAGCTTATTATCTACAAAAACTATATGTAAGGCTGCCAAACGGAGGGCGAGCGATTAATCCCCCTATCTA
The DNA here is from genome assembly GCA_041676805.1 of Proteiniphilum sp. Taxonomy (GTDB): domain Bacteria; phylum Bacteroidota; class Bacteroidia; order Bacteroidales; family Dysgonomonadaceae; genus Proteiniphilum. The sequence goes on along the minus strand of JBAYRG010000031.1, from coordinate 15,950 downwards.
CTCGATTTTAAATACAAAACAACATAATTATATAAATTTAAATAATTATTATGAAAAATTTAGGTGCAGCTATTATCACGACCTTATTATTTTTAAGTGCTTGTAGAGAGAAACGGATTGAGCCGATTGTTGAAGCGCAACACCTCATCGAGATTAATAATCCCATCGAAATTGTACTGGAAGATTTTATTGTGGACGTCGATACCCTGAGGCTAGAACTTTCCGATGCATCCATAATGTATGAAATCAAAAATATACATATTATGGGGGATCGATATTATATTAATGCCTGGGATCGTACAACAGTGTATATTTTCGACTCTCGGGGTAAATATATAAACAAGATAATGGACAAGGGAAATGGCCCGTTAGAGTATATTTCAATCACAAGTTTTGAGGTTGACAGGATTAATAAAAGAGTTATTATTGCAGATGGTTTTTCTCGCAGGATATTTGTTTATGATGAAAACGGAAATCAACTAAATGTAATCCAACTCGACTTTAATCCAATTATTATTCTGCCTTATGAAGACGGCTTCTTACAAATCTATTCCGGCCCCAGACATGAATATGAGAATCCGGAAATGGAAAATTACAACATTCATTTTCTTGATTCGAAGGGCAAATTTATCTCTTCGGCTATTGAAGTCGGTACTCCCGAAAGAATTGATATTGGTTCGGATTATAAAACGGACTGCTTAGAAAATGGGGAAATCCTGCTCCAACCAGTATTAAGCAACATCATCTATAAGATTGGAACCGGTAAAAAAGTTATACCTTTTTATGGTTTAGTGGATAATTCCTCCAAACATAAGTTTTTAAGCCAAAAGGAAAAGGAGTCTTTTGAGTATATTGTGAGAAAGGGAGATAAACGCATGAAAGAAAAAGAGTCGAAAGGTTTTTTGTTAAGTTGGGGAGCAGTGAGCGATTTGACAGACTATGCCTTTTTTGCTTTTGGATTTGACAAGAAATATTATCTTTATTATTCCAAATCGTTAAATAAGTCACTTTTTATTGATCCGGAAAAAGTAAAAGGGGACAGGAATCTTGTCGATATTTTTTTCAGCTACCCAGTATCGATACATGGTAACAGGTTTTACATTTCACCTCATCCGTTGCTTATAGATCAGGTTAGAGATCAACTACCTGATGGAATTTTAAAGACTTTTTTTGAGAATACGTATGATGATTCAAATCCTGTATTGATATCGTTCTCAATAAAATTTCCCGAGTAATCGATTGTTTAAATTTCCACATTGTAAACATCGATGTACCTATCAGGTAAAATAAATAAGCCAGCAGTTATTGATCTGCTTATTATCCTTTTCACAGGGATAATACTCATTACATACAACTATCGGAAAGATATGCTTCCTGACGGGTTGGCTTTTTCTGTGCAGTTGTGTAGCGGGTGGTTCTTATTCAGATTCCTATATACTTATTTCCCCTCCCTTCCTTTTTACACCTGCGTTGGAATATTGCTATTCGGGCTGGTGGAGGCTGTATGGGGTTTAGGGCAATTATATGACTTTTTCCCCTCGAAACACAGGCTCTTTAAAACAACGGGGTCATTTATGAATCCCGGCCCATACGGTGGATTTATAGCTTTGCTGTTCTCCTTGGCATTACATTACTGGTTTGTATTCAAACACACGAAGAAATGGATTGGTTACCTTTTTCTCTTTGTGGGAGCGGTTTGTATGATGGTGTTTCCAGCCACGTTAAGCCGTGCGGCATGGGTTGCAGCCGTGGCAGGGTGTTTGCCCGTTCTATTAATAGATACACCTGTTATTTCAAGGCTACGTATCTTTTGGCGACGTCATAAGAGGAAATCCATTATCACTATAACCGTTGTGTCTATATTACTGTTCGGAGGTGTTTATGGGATATACTATTTGAAAAAAGATTCGGCTGACGGGCGGATGTTCATGTGGAAAATTACCGCCTTGGCAATAAGAGAATCTCCCTTGAAAGGAACCGGTCCGGGAGGATTTCCTGCTGCTTACGCGAAGGCGCAAATGGAGTATTTTAAAAGCGATAAAGCCACTCAAGCCGAAAAACTGGTGGCGGGATGTCCGGATTACGCTTTCAATGAATATCTGCAGATATTCCTGGAGCAGGGATTGACAGGCATTATCCTGTTTCTGTCGCTTACATGCCTGATTATAAAAAATGGAATTAAGAACAGGCAGATTGGAGCGGCCGGCAGTTTTCTGGCTTTGTCTGTATTTGCATTGGCCTCCTATCCTTACCGGTTGTGGGAGTTTCCTGTCGTATGGGTAATGTTGGGAACCGTTTGTATTGTACAGCCAGGTTATAAAACTGTCGAGAAGCAACCCTATAGCTGGAAAAAAATAATTCCTTCATTTTTGTTGATAGCGATTTTGTGTTCTATTTCCATTACGGGTATTATAAAGCAAAAAGAATTTTACCAAGCAGAGAGGGAATGGAAGAAGCAACGATCGATGTACAAAAGGAAAGCATATACAGCAGTTATAGACGGCTATGCAGGACTCTATCCTTTGCTCGACCATAAACGGAAATTCGTGTTCGAGTACGGAAGGGCCTTGAATGAATCCGGAGAGAAAGAGAAAGCCGACAGCATCTTCGGCAGGGGATTGGAAATAAGCTGTGATGCGATGTTTTACAATGTGAGAGGCCGTAATTATTACGAAATGGGAGAATATGACAAGGCTGAAAACTGTTATATAAAATCCACATTGCTTCTGCCCGAACGTATCTATCCATACTTTTTGCTTACTAAACTCTATGCCGATCCCGCCAACTACCAACCGGATAAGATGGTCCGCGCGGCAAATGCCGTGTTGCAAAAAGAACCGAAAGTCCACTCCATGGCCATCATGGAAATGCGGGCTGAAGTGAGGAAAATATTGAAAGAAAAAGGAATCAGCCATGAATAAAGCAAGTAAGATATTATGCAAAACAGGGCATGTTCTGCTGGACATATTTTACTATTCTTCCATGGCCCTGTGTGGTTTTATTCTCCTGCGCATTTTTGTTTTCGGTTCTTACAGGATACCTTCCGACTCCATGGAGCCGGCCATATTACCCGGCGATTATGTGCTCGTGAACAAACTGGCTTACGGCGCCCGGCTTTTTGACCTTTTCAGTGCGATGGAAGAAAAAGAGGTGAGGATTAAACGTGTGCCGGGTTACACTTCCGTCAAGCACGACGATGTGGTCATATTCCATATTCCTTACCCCAACAAACCCGACAAGATGGAGATGCACATGTTGAAGTATTATATCAAACGTTGTATCGCTATCCCGGGCGATACACTCCGAATCGTAAACGGCATCTATGCCGTGAACGGCGACACATCGAAACGGTTGGGCAACTACAAGGGGGAACTGGTCATGAGCCAAAAATCAGAAGAGGCTTTCCCGCAAGGGGTATACAATACTTTCCCCCGGGATACTGTTTTGAACTGGAATATCAAGGATTTCGGTCCTCTTTATCTACCTCGCAAGGGAGACCGCATCACATTACACAGGACAAACGCATTGCTTTATAAAAAAATCATTGAATGGGAGAAAGGCTATCCCCTTCCATTGGAGAACGACACGTTACGGGATAACGGGACCCCGTTGCAAGACTATGCCTTCTCCCATAATTACTATTTTATGGGAGGCGACAAGGTGGAGAATTCACACGATTCCCGTTATTGGGGATTGCTTCCCGACGACCTGATAGTCGGGAAAGCATGGATAGTATGGAAGTCGGTCGATCCTTTCTTGGAAGAGACCAGATGGAATAGAGTATTGAAAAGAATAAAATAGGTGACCGGATGTTGCGGTTATCAACCCGGACTAAAAAAGTGTGGATACCGGGGCTCTATTCTTGACAATTGAAATTATTCCTGCGTTAATTATGTGATATTTTTCGCAAAAAGAGTATTATATCTGTTTTATTCTCTGTTTTTTTGTGAAAATTATAATTCTTTTGCCTATGGACTGTCATGAAATTAATACTGGTTATTCCATGGAATGTCGCTATATAGCGGTTTCCTGAATATTCATATACTTAATAACATAGGGACTACCTTTAGTTTTTCAGTAGCGTGTATAAACTTGAATGGTTTATGATAAATATGAAAAAAATAATAATATCTTTTTTGTTTTCAGTAACCTTCTTTTCTTGTAACTCCAACGAGACTAGTCGGGATATAAACAATCCGAAGTATGAGGTTGATATCGATGCATTGAAGAAGAAAGATTTTGCGACCACTTCTTCCTATTTCAAATCGGTAAGGCCCATTTTTCTGGAAACCAGTGAAAATTGTCTTATACAGTCTATCAATGAGATTCAGGTGACGGATGACTACATTTTTATCCTGGACTACAAATATGAGAGACTTTATTGTTTTGACAAGGAGGGAAAGTTTGTGAGGAAAATCGGGAATTTGGGATCCGGACCAGGGGAATTCTCAAGTATCACTGATTTTACTATTGACAAGGATGGGACAATCTATACCGTTGATTGGCATAGAATACATTCATATACCCTTTCGGGAGAGTATATTTCCTCGTTCGAGTTGAAAAATATAGGATTTGTAGGGCACATTCAGGTCGTGGGTGATTTTTTATATCTCTATTTTCAACCAGAGAGAATTCTACTGGATAAGGACTTGCCGTTATTGTTGAAAGTGGATAAGAAATCGGGAGAAGTTGCAGGGAAGTATTTGTCATCCCATGAGCACAACCTTGGATTTCAGTGTGTCACTTTTAAAGACGGCAGTTTTTTCTACCCGAATAACAGCTATGCGCCATGTTTCGCACCTATCTATTCCAGCATGGTCTTCTCATTAAATAATAACGGTGTATCGCCTTATTTTCGAATCAGTAGCAAGCGGTTGCTGCGGAAGGGGGACCTTGAAGGGTTGGATCTTTCCCGACCTGTTGTGACAACGAAAATCAACCGTATCCACAAAATAAAAACAATTAGAAAATTTCTGGAAGTTGACAACTATATTTTTTGTGAATATATGGATGATTATACATCTGGATCCGACATGTTGTTGTACTCTAAGAACTCAGGGGAGGCATATTTATATAACGTTTTCTTTGACGATTATTTTTACGAGACAGCAGCCAAGGCGTCCAAACATCACTTTGCCTGTTCGGATGAAAAGGGGATATATGCATTTATCCCCGTTCTCAGTGTGCCGCTTTTCATTAATAACTATGAATCGGGAAATATAAAATACGGGCTTAGCAAAAAACAACATAACCATCTCAAACAATTTTCTGAAGAGATGAATCCCCCGTTATTCTATTATGAGCTGAAAGACTAAAGCGAGGAAATAGACTTACAAAACAAATTTAAAGATGAAGAAAAATAAGTCAACCGCACGGATAAAAAAAGGAGCTACATTATGAACCGTTTTGACTGGATTCCATTTATTCTCGTAGCCTTATTGCATCTCTCTTCATGCAATCAAGAGAAAAAAGAGAGTACAGAGGCCTCCATCAAGGAACTCCCTTCTGACAAACAGACCGAAGTGACCATCGTGCCGCTGCTATATGCCGATTTTGAGCATGAATTGGTGAGCAACGGCAAGATTTCCGCAAGGACGATGGCCGAGGTCAGATTTCAAACTTCGGAGGTGATCGCCAAAGTATTTGTCAAAAATGGTGACCGGGTAGCACAAGGCGACCTCCTCGCCGTGCTGGACACCTTCCGGCTACAAAACAGGTTGTCTCAGGCAAAGGACGCATTGGAGCGTAGCAAGTTGGAATTCCAGGATGTTTTGATCGGCCAAGGATTCAAACTCGACAACATGGATGCCGTGCCGGAAGAGGTGATGCGGCTGGCACAGATAAAAAGCGGCTTCAACACGGCACAAACGAACCGAGACATGGCAACCTATGAGCTGCAACGGGCCACCCTTGCTGCCCCCATCGACGGGGTGATTGCCAACCTGTTCGCCAAACCTCATACTCTTTCCTCTTCCTCCGAGGTATTCTGCCACATCGTGGACATGCGCAGCCTTGAGATATCCTTTACCGTACTGGAAAACGAACTGGGCCTGATACAAAACGGCGACAGGGTGACCATCTCCCCTTTCGCCCTCCCGGGCGTCACCGTAGAGGGAAAGGTCTTGGAAATCAACCCATGGGTGGACAAGAACGGAATGGTACAGGTAAGGGCGTCGGTGGCATACCACCCACGATTGGTGGAAGGCATGAATGCGCGGGTGAGCATATTCCGCGCGACAGGTAAACAGTGGGTGATTCCCAAGAGCGCGGTAGTGCTCCGCTCGGGGAAACAGGTGGTCTTCACCCTGGCGGACGGAAAGGCTTTGTGGCACTACGTGCAGACAGGCCTGGAAAATTCCGCGTCCTGCACCATTACCGGTGAAACCTTAAAAGAGGGAGACATGGTCATCACCAGCGGCAATATCAACCTGGCGCACGAATCACCGGTCACCGTGGTAGGAACTGCGGACGATCCGGAACAGAAGGAAGAACAGGAACAACAATATTTACACTAAGCCATGCTAAAAGCCATCCTGCAGCGCCCCATATCGGTCTTGATGTCGTTCCTGGCATGCGTCATCCTGGGCATCATCACCTACAACACGCTGCCCGTATCGTTACTGCCCGATATCGCCATCCCTGAGATCACCGTCCAAATATCGGGTGACAACACATCGGCACGCGAACTGGAGAATATGGTGACAAAACCGGTCCGCCGGCAACTGATGCAGGTGGGCAAACTTCGCGATATACGGAGCGAGACACGCGACGGATCAGCCATCATCCGCCTGAAATTCGACCACGGCACCAATACCGACCTGGCTTTCATCGAGGTGAACGAGAAGATAGACGCGGCCATGAACAGCCTGCCGAGGGATTTCCGCCGCCCCAGGGTTATCAAGGCCAGCGCTACCGACCTTCCCGTCTTTTACGTGAATATCAGCCTGAAGGAAGATATTCCCTATGGCACAACCGACGAGCAAAAATTCCTCGACCTGTCGGAATTTGCCGACAATGTCATCAAACGGCGTATTGAACAATTGCCGGAGGTGGCGATGGCCGACATAACAGGCTTGATGTACAAACACCTGCGGATAGTGCCCGACCTCCCAATACTGGAATCGGCCTCCATCACACTGGGCGATATTGAAAACATACTTGCCGCCAACAATATAGAACCGGGAAGCATGGTGGTACGGGACGGCTACTATGAATACAACATCAGGTTCTCTTCCCTGCTTCGCACGCCGGAAGATGTGCGGGACATCTTTATCGAGAAGGGAGGGCGCATCTTCCAACTCAGGGACCTCGCCAGGATAGAGGTGGTGCGTCAACCCGAATCGGGCATGTCGCTGGTGAACGGCAAACGGGCAGTAACCATCGGCATCATCAAGCAGGCCGACGAGACGATGAAGAACCTGCGCCTGTCGCTCAATAAAACACTCCGGAGTTTCGGACGAAGTTATCCCGATGTGCAGTTTACCGTGAACCGCAACCAGACGGAACTGCTTGATTACACCATCTCCAACCTGCAGGAGAACCTGGTCATGGGTTTTATCCTTGTCTTTATCGTAGCGTTGCTGTTCCTGGGGGATGCCAAGTCGCCGATGATTATCGGCATCAGCATGACTACAGCCCTGATTACCTCCTTCATCTTCTTTTTCCTCTTCAAGGAGTCAATCAACATCATAACCCTGGCAGGCCTGATTCTCGCTTTGGGAAACATGATAGACAGCTCCATCGTGGTCACCGACATCATCACGCAATACCGCCGGGAGGGGTATGCGCTCGACGACGCCTGCGAGAAGGGAACCAAAGAGGTGGTCATGCCCATCCTCAGTTCCACCCTTACCACGATAGCCGTGTTCGTGCCGCTGGTTTTCATGAGCGGCATCGCGGGTGCCATCTTTTTTTCAGAGGCTTTTGCGGTTACCATCGGGATGCTGGTGTCGTACCTCACCGGAATTATCATGCTGCCGGTACTCTACAAACTGGCATACGGGACACAAATCACAAAAAGGGATTTTTCCGGTTTCTTCGCCCGGATGCAGCGAAAGATTGACGGAGTGGTATTCCCCTTCTACGACCGGGGTATCGCCTACGTTTTCAGACACAAGGTTTTCTTCCTGGCACTGCTGGTCATTTCCTTTCCCCTGTGCGTCTATCTTTTCGAGGCAATGCCCAAGACATCGATGCCCAAGCTGGACTACGTGGAAACAGTCGCCCTGGTGGAGTGGAACGAGAATATCCACGTGGATGAAAACGGTCGGCGGACCGCGGAACTGTTGAAACAGGTGGAGGAGTACACCGTGGAGAACGCGTGCTATGTGGGGCAACGCCAGTACTTGCTGGACAAGGATAACGAGCTGACCGGCACGGAAACCCGGCTTTACTTCAAGACAGCGAAGCCACAGCATATCGCTCTGCTGGAAAAAGAGGTGCGGGAGTGGATGGCGCGTTACCACCCCCGTGGCGTTATCTCCTTCTCTCCTCCTGAAAACGTGTTCGAGAAAATTTTCGATACCGGGGAGGCGGATATCATCCTGCAGCTTTACGCGAAAAACAGGGAGGCATTGCCCGACCCGGGGGAGATACGGGAAATGGAGGCGATGCTTCTCAAGGAAACCGGGCAACAGGCGGAGGGCGTGCCGTTCGAACAGCAGTATGAAATCATTCCCGACAAGGAGAGGATGTTGCTCTACGGGGTGACACGGCAGGAAATCCACCAAGTCCTGAAAACCGCTTTCCGGGACAACCAAGTCGCCATATTGCGCTCTTTCCAGCAATACCTGCCTATCTCCATTTCGGGAAAACAGCAGACTATCACCGAAGTGCTGCAGCAAACACTGGTAAAAGGGAGACCGGCAAACAGCACGCAGCCGGTCAGCATGCCCGTCTCGTCGTTGGTGGGGATAAGAATGGGTGAAGACATCAAAACCATCATTGCCGGAAAGAATGGCGAGTATATCCCGTTACATTATTACCGGGTGGATAATCCCGGGGAGTTCATGAAGGAAAGTTCGGACATTGTCCGCCGGTCCGGCACATGGGATGTGGACTTTTCCGGTAATTTCTTCTCCAATGCAAGGATGTTGCGTGAACTGGCGGTCATCCTGCTGGTATCGGTATTACTCATGTACTTTATCCTGGCATCCCAGTTCGAGAATTTCCTTCAGCCCATTATCGTGTTGACGGAAATTCCGATCGACATTGCCTTTGCCCTGATCGTACTATGGCTGACAGGCAACACCCTGAACCTGATGAGCGCTATCGGTATCGTGGTCTGTGTCGGGGTAATCCTCACCGACTCCATCCTGAAAATAGACCTGATCAATGAATTGCGTAAAAAGGGAATGCCTCTGATGGAGGCAATCCACACAGCAGGCGTGAGGAGGTTGAGGGCCATTATCATGACCGCGCTCACCTCCGTCTTTTCTATGATCCCCATTCTCTTTACGTTCGACATGGGGTCGGAATTGCAGAAACCGCTTGCCATTACCATGATCAGCACCATGGTCATCGGCACATTCGTGAGTGTTTTCTTTATCCCACTGCTTTATTGGGCTATTTATAGGAAAAAGGATGTGAAGATTTGATGATTAAAAATATGAAACAATTGATAGTGATATATTTAATATGTACGGCGGTTTTCCTGCCGTACCGGGGTCATGCGCAGAAAAAGGTGATTGAACTGGACTTGGAGACGGCGGTGAAACTGGCGAACGACAGCTCTTTGTCGGCATTCCGGGCGAAAAACAGTTACATGGCCGGTTATTGGGAGTACCGGTCGTTCAAGGCGCGGCGGTTGCCTTCCTTGACGCTCCATATGACCCCTTTGTCGTATAACCGGGATTACACGCGCCGGTACGATTCCCAACAGAATATCGACATGTATCGCCGCCAGCAATCCCTTTACAGTTATGGGAACTTGGCGGTGCAGCAGAATTTCGACCTGACGGGCGGGACGTTTTTTATCGACTCCGAACTGGGATACATCCGTAACTTCGGGGATCGTTCCTACAGCCAGTTTACCAGTGTCCCGGTGCGTGTCGGGTACCGGCAGGAGCTGTTCGGGTATAATGCCTTCAAATGGGAGAAAAAAATTGCTCCCGTAAAATACGAGAAAGCACGAAAAGAGCTGCTCTATCAACTGGAACAGACGGCTGAAACGGCTATCGGATATTTTTTCGAACTGGCCATGGCACAGGCGGAATACGACCTGGCACTGGAAAACCTTGCCAATTCCGATACACTCTATATTATTGGAGTGGAAAAGCATAAGATCGCCTCCATCGGGCAAGCCGACTTACTGACACTCAAGTTGGACCGGGTAAACGCGCAGAACAGCTTGCAAAACGCGGAAATCAACCTGAAAAGGAGCATGTTCGCCCTGGCTGCTTATCTGAACATCGACAAGAACAGGACAATAACATTGAAACTGCCCGATTATCCTGAAGATGTGCTTGTGGCGGTAGATGAAGCATTACTATTTGCCAAGGAAAACAATCCGGGATACCTGGATTCGGAACAGCAGGTATTGCAATCGGAACAGTCGCTGGAGCGTACCGGAATCGAGTCGCGGTTCAATGCCGGGGTATCCGCCAGCATCGGCTTCAACCAGGTGGCGGAATCGTTCAGGGAGGCCTACCGGAACCCGTTGCAACAGGATATCGTTTCGCTGAAGTTGTCCGTTCCGTTGGTCGACTGGGGAGTACGCCGCGGAAGATACAATATGGCTAAAAGTAACCTCAATATTACCAAGTTGACCGCTCGAGAAAGGGCCATTCAACTTGAAGAGGATGTCATCATGACGGTGGGCCATTTTACCGTGCAGCAGCAACTTATCCGTAGCGCGCAGGAGGCCGTGGAACTGGCCAAATTGGCTTATGAACAGACACGCGAGCGTTTCATCATCGGTAAGGCCGACATCAACAGCCTCACCCTTTCCTCTAACCGCCGCCAGTCGGCCCAGCGCAACTATATCTCAGCATTGAGGAACTACTGGCAGAACTATTTCAAGATACGCAGGATAACGCTGTACGATTTCGAGAGACGTATCCCCCTTGCCGATGCATTCGACTGGAGCATGGCAGGCGAACCACAATGAACGGATAAATCAAGACTGCTTTGGCTGAAAAAAGAGACATATCATCATTCACGGTTATACTCCTGTTTGTATGCCTCTCCATCGTAGGGGTGGCATTGGTTCCCCTATTGCCGGTAAAGCTGGCGCCTTCCCGTACCCTGCCGGCCATCTCGGTGAGTTTCAGCATGCCGGGAAACGCTCCCCGTATAGTGGAGGCGGAAGCTACCTCCAAAATAGAATCGATGCTGGCACGTGTGAAAGGTATCCGCGGTATTCATTCTACTTCCGGAAACGGACGGGGTAGTATAACCATCCAATTCGACAAGCATACCTCCATCGATGTAGCCCGGTTCGAGGTATCCACCATTATCCGTCAGGTGTGGCCGGAACTGCCCCGGGGGGTAACTTATCCCTCCATCTCGGTCAGCCATTCCGATGCGCAAGCGACCCGCCCCTTCATGACCTACACCATCAACTCGGCTGCCAGCCCCATCGTTATCCAGCGGTATGCAGAAAATGTCATTAAAACAGCACTCGGTGGTATCGGGGGAATATACAGTGTTAGTGTAAGCGGCGCGACCCCGATGGAATGGCAACTCGAATATGATGCCCTTCAACTGGAAACCGTCGGGGTAACGGTGAATGATATACGGCAAGCCATATCGCAATATTATGCCGTCCAGTTCCTGGGTATGGCGGAAACCGGGTCCCGCAGCGGAATTTCCTCGTGGACACGTATCACGATGCTTTCGGAGGTGGAAAAGAACGGTTTTGATCCCTCGTCTGTTTTTGTCGCCAACCAGGATGGGGCGCTTATCCGCTTGGATCAATTAGTGAAAGTTATCCATACCGAGAGTGCGCCTTCGGGCTATTACCGTATCAACGGGTTGAATTCCATCTACCTCTCCCTTACTGCCGACGAGTCGGCCAACCAGTTACACCTGAGCGGACTGGTGAAGAAGAAAATGGCGGAGATCGAGGCAGGCCTGCCGCCCGGTTATGAAATCCATGCCAGTTATGACGCCACCGATTATATAAAGGCCGAGCTTCGGAAAGTCTATGTCCGCGGCGGGATGACCATGCTGATCCTGTTACTCTTCGTACTGCTAATGACCCGTAACATACGCTATCTGCTGCTGATTGGCGTTAGTCTCTTTATAGACCTGGCGGTCGCCTCCATATTCTACTACTTCCTCAAGATCGAAATACAGCTCTATTCCTTGGCCGGTATCACCATCTCGCTGAGCCTGATCATCGACAATGCCATCATCATGACCGACCACATGGTACACAAGGGTAACCGGAAAGCCATTATGCCCATACTGACGGCAACGGTGACTTCCATAGGTGCCCTCTCCATGATCTTCCTGCTGGACGAGAAATTACGCCTCAACCTGCAGGATTTTGCAGTCATCCTGATTATTAACCTGATGGTCTCTTTCTTCGTGGCACTATGGTTTGTACCGGCCATGTTTGAACGTGTCCGACTGGTGAAAAGAGGTCGCCCCCGACGGTTTCTCTTTTTTTCTCCTGTCCGGCTGAGTATCCGTTTTACACGCCTATATGAAAGGATGATCTGCCTGATGAACCGCCGGAAATGGATTTCTTTCGTGGCAGTGGTTTTACTCTTCGGGTTACCGGTGTTCCTGTTGCCGGAAAAAATCAACCAGGAAAACCCGTTTGCATCGGGATACAATAAAATAGCCGAGAATGTCACCTACAAGGAGAAGGTAAAGCCATTGATGAATAAGATATTGGGAGGCACATGGCGGCTATTTGCCGAGAAAGTGTACCGGGGGAGTTATTTTACCCGGAAAGAGGAAACCATACTGAACATCTACGCATCAATGCCCAACGGGACGACTTTACCACAGATGAACAACCTGATAGTACAAATGGAACGCTTCCTAAGTACCTTTCCCGAGATCAGGCAGTTCCAGACAAGTATTTCGAGCGCCCGACAGGCATCCATCAGCGTTTTCTTCCGGAAGGAGGAAGAACAGGGAGCTTTCCCCTACGAATTGAAAAACAAAGTGGTGAGCAGGGCGCTGGAATTGGGTGGTGGGAGCTGGAGTGTAAGCGGACTGGAGGATCAGGGATTCAGTAACGATGTGAGGGAGACACCGGGTTCATACCGTGTAAAACTATATGGCTATAACTATGATGAACTCTCGGCATGGACAGACACGCTGAAAAATCGCCTGCTCAGCTATTCCCGTATAAAAGAAATTCTTGTGAATTCCAATTATGCAAGGTATAAGGACGATTACCAAGAGTTTTCTTTCGCACTGGACAGGGAATGGCTCGCTACCCGCGGGCTTCTGCCCGGTGATGTGTACAGGTCGCTGCAACCGGTTTTTACCCGCGACATGTGGGTTGGATCGGTGGTCGCGGAAGGAGAAAACCAGCATATCGTGCTGGGTAGCAAACAGTCCAAAGAATACGACATATGGGCGATGGAGCATATTGGCCGCCATGTCGGCAATAAGTTCTATAAACTGGGGGAAGTTGCCGCCATAGAGAAAGGGCAAGCGCCACGGGAAGTGGGCAAGGAAAATCAACAGTACCGGATGGTATTGCAATACGATTACATCGGTTCTCCCATGCAGGGGGACAGGATACTCGACAGGGAACTGAAGGAATTCAACGAACAACTTCCCATGGGGTATAGTGCAGGCCGGGAAAGCTCTTACTGGGGCTGGGGAAAACAGGACAATAAGCAGTATTACCTGATAGGGTTATTGGCGGCGATTATTTTCATGACCACATCCATTTTGTTCAATTCGCTGAAACAACCGTTTGCCATCATATTCATCATTCCAGTATCCTTTATCGGTATCTTCTTGACATTCTATTGGTTCAAATTGAATTTCGACCAAGGGGGATTCGCCTCCTTCATCCTGCTGTCGGCGCTTACCGTGAACGCCAGCATCTATATCCTGGACGATTACAACCGGATACGGAAACAAAAACCGCTCCTACCTCCGGTCAGGATTTACCTGAAAGCCTGGAACAACAAAATTATCCCCATCTTCCTGACAGTCATCTCCACTATTCTCGGGTTTATTCCTTTTATGGTAGGAACGCAAAAAGAAGGATTTTGGTTCCCGTTAGCCGCCGGCACAATAGGAGGCCTGATAATGTCGGTTATCGGGATTTGGATACTTCTGCCTCTGTTGCTGATAAAAAGAAATAGCCCTCTTTGATATATAGGGACTAACTATTATTTTTAATATTCATCTTGATATCAAAATTTCAATAAAAAAACTATGAGATTCTTATGTGCTCTTTTTATATTTTTTGCGATTGCCTGTTCCAAATATTCTCCCGAATTGGAATCGGCACTTGAACTTGCAGGTGACAACCGTGAAGAACTGGAAAAAGTGCTTGACAACTACAAGGGACCCGATAACAGTCAGAAACGGCGCGCAGCGGAGTTCTTGATCATGAACATGCCAAATCACCATACCAATAACAGCGTTTTGCTTGACACATTCCGGCACTACCTGGTCTCACAGGACAAGCTTATCTGGGGTACGCTTAATACGTTTGAAAAAGAATACGGTTCCTTGAAACAGACCCAGTATGAGAAAACGTTCGATATCAAAACAATTACCGCCGGGTATCTGATCTGTAATATTGAGTCTTCATTCCGCATATGGAAGGAGGCACCATGGGGTAAACATATATCGTTTGAGGATTTCTGCGAGGAGGTACTCCCTTATCGGGTGGGTACCGAACCTTTGGAAGACTGGAAAGAAACATATCATAGTATATTCCAGCCCATACTGGATAGCCTTTACCATGGTGATGATCCTGTCAAAGCGTGTAGCCTGCTATGCGAGTATGTGACGGTAAATCCCGAAAAATGGATTTACCAATCAGGCTTGTCGGTACCGGGATTGGGAGCTTCTACCATGCTCCGGGCAAGGTATGGGAGTTGCAAGGATCAGGCTGAATTCTTGATGTACGTGATGCGCTCGGTGGGTTTACCGGTGGGTATGGACATCATCGTGCAGAATCCCGACAACTCTTTCACAGGGCATTTCTGGAACTATGTCCGCGGTACCGATGGCAATTACTTCAGTTTTGATTTCTACGAACAGAAGCCGGGTAAACCGAGAGACCGCGGACGCAAGCTAGGCCGGGTTTACCGACTATGTTTCGCATCTCAACAGGAGTCCCTCCCCTTCCAGAATAACAGGGATCATATACCCGGAGTACTGAACCGTAAATTGCTTCGGGATGTGTCGCAATACTATTTCCCCGACAGAGAAATCGCCTTGTATGCGGGACAAGATTCGTATGAAGGAAAAATAATGTATTTGAGCGTTTTCAATAACACCCGGTGGATACCGATGGCCTGGAGCAAGGTAGAGCGTGATTCTGTGAGATTCCGATATATGGAACCGGGGATTGCATATATGCCTTATGCCTACTACGACGAGAGATACGCAACGTTCGCCGACCCCGTCCTCTATTACGACGACGGCAGGATCGTACAGGTGAAACCCGACAAAGAAAAAAGGCAGAATGTAATTCTTAAACGCAAATACAAAATTTTCGACTATTGGAAAAAGTTCCGGATACGTTCTGTCGGAGGACGTTTCCAGGGTGCTAACAAGCCGGATTTTAGTGATGCCATAACGTTACATACGGTGCCCGAATCGGTGGACATGGAGTATTACGATATTGCGGTGCCGCCCGGTAATTTCCACTACCTGCGTTATCTGTCGGCAGACAGCGGCTATAACAACATGGCTGAAATATATTTCTTTTCCGGAGAAACGGAATTGAAGGGAAAGATAATCGGCACGGACGGTTTTCAGGGAAACTATCCGGAGAGAACCAAAGAGGCGGTGTT
>JBAYRG010000030.1:0-16409 GCA_041676805.1 Proteiniphilum sp. | reverse complement strand
TAGAACCGTTAAAAGGATGGATGATATCAGTGCTATCAGGGAGAAAATTATCAGTCCTTTACTCTGGGATAGCCACTGAAGTGAAAAGATACTGATGAGATAGCCGCTGATCATCCCCACCGGTCCGATCATTGAATACCTGGCAGGCGAATCTACACCAATCGAACGGGCGAAGTCGATCACCGAGGCCATGGGTAGCGTTTCAACCCCCACGTATATAAACAACGCGAATACACCGAGCAGCAAATGAGGAAACTGCCAGATACTTTTTTTCCGGTTAGCCGCGATAACCAATTCGTTATTGCCATTTTCCTCTTCTTCAACCTCTCCCTCTGCCGTGATTTCCGGAAGAGGAATGAAAATCATTGCCAAGGCGAATAACGCGATAATACCGGCAGCCATTCCGAATGGGATGGCTGCATTGACAAGCATCGGATTTTTCACATCGATGAAAAGGCTCAGGAAAATGGGGCCGAGAAACCATGCCGACTGGTTCATGATGCCCATCAGACACATTCGTTGTGCCGCCTTCTCAACCGGCTCAATAATAGCCACGTAAGGGTTAATCGTTGTTTGTAATAAAGTATTTCCTATACCTCCTATAAATGATGCTACCAGAAAAAGATAGAATCCTGCCATGGAAGCACTCATCCTGGCTGATGGAATGAACAGGAACATACCCAGGCTCATGATAAACAAGGCTATGATCAATGATTTTTTGTACCCTATTTTTCTTACCACCCAGCCGGAAGGCCCTCCGAAGAGTAAGAATGCAGAAAATGTGGCTGTCAAAACCAGATACGACATCCCCTTGCTTAATGAGAAAGTTTGTTCTAAAATAGGTACCATTATCCCGTTGATCCCAACGCCAAAACCTATGATGAAGAAGGCAAAAGCGATAATGACTAAAGGAAGGAAATATTTATTCAGTTTCATCTTATTAAAATTGTTTGAGAAAATTACCGGTTATTTTTTTCGATTGTTTCCACTACTGTCTTGAATACGCCCAGAGGAAATGGATTGGGTTGTCCGTACCAGAAAAACGAACCTTCCCCTTCATAATCCTTGGCAATGATATGCGGATCGGTAGCGAGATAGCTTGTCACCTCACCGGTATATGCTGCTACGCTTACCTTCTGAGCAGGCCAGAGATTTCTGATGGCGATTCCAAATTCGGTGGTGGCTTCACGTGATAACCCGACCAGTTTCCAATCTCCTATGTTCAATGTCTGCACGTAGATAGGCATCTCTTTTGGCATTGTACCATCCTTATAGTACCGGAGCATAATTTCTGCCCAACGCACATCTCTGCTTGGCAAACTGCTTTCACACCCTCCCGGTATATTCTGGCGTACGTTCGGGATATTATTGTCCCTCATAGATTGTATGGCTTCCTTGTCCATGGGATTGACGGGGATGGCTATCGAATCGATATAATGGCTAATCTTACCTTTGATCGGAGCCATCTCTTTTTCCAGTATCCGGAGAACATCCGCGGCGAGATCGGTGCCAGAAGTTCTGTAAGGCGCACGGGGATTAATGTCTCCGGTGCATCCTTGGAGGAACAGGGTTGTATTGATGCCCGATTTTTCAACTATTTGTCGGCTAAAACCAGGAAAATTTGGGGAGATGGTGAAATATTCTGGTTTCTGGTCGGTTGACACAGGATGGCAACCGGTTAAAAACAATACGGTTTTATGTTGACCGTCGACGGAAGTTGCTTGAATCACATCCACCACGTTGTCATACAGCGCCGCTTCCCCCCTTAGACTTCGGTTGAATCCTATGTTGGTAGTGTCGCGTCCGAAACGGAGGTGTGATGGTGTAACATTGTCCAATGCTTCTTCAATGGACTGGATAACAGCTTTTTTCAACAAATTATTGAAATATAAGCTGTCGGGGTAATGGTTTTGGATTCCCCATGTGATCCACGTTTGACTCGTGGGTGCGAAGTGTGTGTGCGTAGAATTGACAAAGATGGCCGACGCTGGAATATGACGGCGTTCCGACATCTCTTTCCGGATATCCTGAGTGAGAGAGTAATCGATACCACATACATCCAAACTGACGATGACTGCTACATCCCTGTTTTTCTTAATGGCCATGCTTCTTACCGAGAGCGTTCCCTCTGTCTGGTGGCGACTGGCATACAGATGGTTCGATGCAATGGCATACAACCGTTCTTTAGTACGCGTAATTTGTTTTACATCAATCGTATAGGTAGCTTCATTATTATACCCAATGCGCTGCCAATCATCACTTTCTTTCTTTATGCTACGCTGCAGTAGGAAATTATCACTGGTGACGCCATATATTCTCTGATCATCGCCGGCCAGGGAGATAATATCAATTCCTTTGCCCGCGGGTACCCAGTTGATAGTTTCCGCATTGACCGTTCCCTTCAAAAGTTCATTTTCCGTAGTGGACAGATACAGATTCTCAGTCGAACCGGTGAAAGCGGTGGCTCCCTGAACGGAACTTATCTGCTTCCATTCAAGTTGGACTTTAGGATTACCTACGAAAAGATTACCTTTTTGATCAATGGCATAAAGCAGACCTTTTAAACCTGCCAGTAATTTCACATGCGGAAGGCTTCCTATTTTTTCATTCTTTTGTAAATTTTCCGTATCAACTGAGAATATATCACCATTGGGAGCAGCAATATATATAGTTTCGTCAACGCTACACATGGCTATAGCTTCCAATACACCTTTGTCGTCCCAAGTGATGGAAAACCTGCCCAAAGCGGGGGCGCCATATCCGGCCAAACCCAGGGAAACCGTTTCTCCTGTCGGTTCAAGACTGACAACAGAACTACCCACTTCATACAAATTTTGATGGCAGGAGGCAAGAAGAAAAGAGAGGATAAGTAAATAATAGGATTTCATCGAAGTCGTTTTAATGTTGTTTAGAATATCTAATACAAAGATAAATTGGCAATAATCTCTTCATCGAGAGAAATGTTTTCATTGGCAAAAGCGCCAAAAAGAGCACCGATTTCCGGCTTGAAACGGGGATAAGATAATTTTACGTCAGTACCGGCATACCTTGCCGTCAGCCGTGGCCCAATAATCGGGCTTTTGACCAGCATGCTGCCATAAAGCCCCAGGCGTTTTACACCGCTTTTCTTTAGAATCGATTCTGATAACCGGAAAAGCCACTCTACCTCATCATTTATCAACCGGGTTGAAATCTCATCACCCTGCCGGGCTGCTTTTTCTACCTTGATGGCAAAAGCGGCAATATTCCCTTTTTCCGGAGAAGAGCCATATACGATCTCTATCAAGTGGGATAGGTTATCCAGATTGTAAAAATCCAACAACCGTTCCAGTAAAATAGTCGGGGGTGCCATCTGGTCATGGAAATGTATGGCAGCCTGTATTCCTGCCAATCCCAAGTGATATCCGCTTCCTTCATCGCCCAGTATCTGTCCCCATCCACCACTGGTGTGCCAATTGCCTTCCCGATCGATAGCACAAGCCATAGAGCCTGTACCGGATATAAGCAGAGCACCCGATTCTCCCTGGGTAAATCCTAACAAGGCTATATATACATCGGAATGCATGATGACTTTTTTTTCAAAAATTCCATGCACAAGCTGCTGTACCTGTTCATCCGTGGCTTTACTGTCTAAGGCTGAATTACCGATATAGGTGATATCCGGTTCGGATCCTAAAAATGCGAACAGTTGCTCCTTGATTAAAGTATAATTTTCGCGGGCTTTTTCTATCCCTACTCCGTAATGATTGATTGACCCGGCTCTGATACTGACCAGTATATTACCGCGTTCATCGCAAACAATCGCGGTAGTAATCGTGCCACCACCATCTATTCCACAAAAAAGCATATCATGAATTTTAGTGAGTTAGGAAAGATTGCAGTTGAAGCTCTCCGCTTTTAACTGCAATCTTGTCCCTTTCAAATCTTGAAGTAGTAGTTACTTGTTTTTGATTTCAGCCGAATACTTTTGTATCTTTTTAGCTGCTTCGGCGATCTGTTCCATTTGGATTTTGCTGCCCAACATATCTGTTTGCATAAACCAAAGGGCGTTCTCTTCGGTTACACGTGCATTCACCGGACAGTCGATACGTTCCTTCCACCGCTTCATTTCCTTTTCACCATATATCTTCTTGTAAAAGTGATTGTCTGCCAGACCGAGTATATAAGGATCTTTGTCCATTTTGCCATATCCTGTACTGGGATAGTAACCTTCAGCATTCATCGCTTTTATAAATTGTGCACGACTCATACCGGAGAAACTCTCTTTGTCGTACCTGAACATATAAAGATGATAAGCACCGTTGGTAGTGCCTTCATACAGCTTGGCCGGAGCCAGTCCGGGAATCTCCTTAAGCATACTGCTCAGATACAAGGCGTTTTCATTCCGGGTTTTGGCTTGTTCTTCCAAACGGGTCATCTGGGAAAGTAAAATATTCGATTGAAATTCAGTAATACGAAGATTGCTTCCCCTGACACCCGCACCGGTAGCTACTATCGCGGCGGTAGCGCTTGTCTGTCCCTGATGGTGGAAGGCAAAACAGGCATTGTAAAAGTCACTGTCATTGGTAATGATGGCACCACCTTCGCCACAGTTGAGATTTTTGGAAGATTGGAAACTAAATCCTCCTCCTAATCCCCAGCTCCCGACCTTCTTCCCTTTCCATTCTGCCAGATGTGCTTGGCAGGCATCTTCTATTACTGGGATATTATGTTTTTTTCCAATAGCCAAAATAGCATCCAGGTCGCACGGACTACCACCGATATGCACCGGCATGATTGCCTTGGTATTCTTAGTGATAGCCGCTTCTACCTTTTTGGGATCAACCTGGAAACTTTCAGGATCCATATCCACTATGATGGGTAACGCATAATGAAGTGCTACTACATTATAGGTGGCGATAAAAGTATATACCGGTATGATTACTTCATCGCCCGGACCAATGCCCAGACCACCCAGCATGGCGTATAACGCGGCGGTTCCACTTGTTACTCCAAGCGAATGTTTTACGCCGTACAGTTTAGAATGTGCTTCTTCAAACCGGGAGGTTACAGCACCGTTCAGACGACCCCATTGGCTGCTGTACAATACATCCAAAAGCCCTTTGGCTTCGGTATGATCATATATCGGCCAGCCGGGAAAACTGCCTGTGAGCGTTTTAGGACCTCCCAGAATAGCAGGTTTCACGTCGTTGACACTGTGATGGCCGCCATTGGCCAGTATTGATTCGGGTCTCAAAGCCATTCCTGCCGACGCGGTTGCGGCGGCACCAATAAATGCTCTTCTGTTAATTGTTTTTTTCATTGCCTTGTTACTTTATTGTTATTTATTGTTTATTTTTGAGAATCGATATGGTTCATCGCTTTCTTTACGCTTCCGAAGTCGATTATCAGCTTTTTAGCTTCTCCGTAATCAGCGATATTTCGTTCTTCCTGTAGCATCTTCACAGAACGGTCTATGGCTTTATTGTTAATGAGTCGTACATTGACCATCCGGTTGTCTTCTATGCGTCCTAAACGAATAAATACGGTGGTGCTGATCATATCGAAAAGCATCTTCTGTACCGTACCGCATTTCATACGGGTGCTCCCGGAGATAAACTCAGGGCCGGTGATCACCTCAACCGGGTAGTCGCATGCTGCAGCAATCGGAGAATTGGGGTTATTGACAATACACCCACAAGGAATGTTCAGCTCCTTGCATCTCTTTAACCCTTCCAATACATAGGGGGTGGAGCCGCTGGCTGAAATACCCAGTACGAAATCTTTCTCATTGACCCGATATAGTTCCATTTGCCGCAAAGCATCTTCGGTGTCATCCTCTTTCTCTTCCAGCACCTGGAGTAGATTCTCTTCACCCCCTGCCAGGAGACAGATTACAACACCTTTCTCAATGCCAAAGGTATTGGGGAGTTCCACTTTATCGAGTACCGAAAGTCTGCCCCCACTTCCCGCACCAAGATAAATTAAACGTCCCCCCGCTCGTAACTGCCCTTCAATGGCAGTGATCATCTTACCAATTTTCGGTAACTCTTTCTCGATTGCCGGTGCTACTTTTTGGTCTTCCCGGTTAATATTTGTGACCAACTCATCCACACTCATCTTCTCCAGATGACGGTACAGGGAGGGCTGCTCTGTAATTCGTTCCATAAGTTTCAATTAATAATTTGAATTATTTTGTATAGTGAAAATTTCCTTAATCAATATTCCAAGGTAATTCGGGACTAAAATCATATCGCCATAAATCACCGTCGGAGTCAATGCAAAGCAAAGCTGATCCCTCCTTGATTACATCAATATATTTATTCCAACCACTTCCAATTTTTTGTCGACTGCCTAACACGTAACTGTCAGATAGTGTCATATACCACAAATCACCGGATGCATCTATAGTTAGCAGGGAGTTGTCATAAGGAATAATCTTCCAATAATCATTGAACCCGCTTCCTAAATCCACAAAACCACCTACCCATCCATTACTTTGATTAATACTTATCTTTTTTAATATGCCTGCGTCATTGATCATAATGATAGCATGGTTTTTAAACGGCATTAACCTGACCGCTAATGCGCTACTCCATCCCGCTCCGGGGGATGTCCTGGTGCCAAGATCATAGTTGTCATTTAAAATAGGAATTGAATATACATTATTCACATCATACATCATTATTCTGTTATCTGGCATATAAAATACCGAGTTATAATAGGGCCATCCCGATGCAATCTCGATAGGTGCGCCGAACGTTTTGTCTGTTTTCGGTTTGTATAACCACAATTTTCCAGATTTATCGAGCTGTAATAAATCGTTATCTTTAGTAAAGAAACGCCCTTCCTTATTTTCACCCAAACTATATGCTTTCTTGGGTACTGCGGGAAGGGTAAGGTTCGCCTGAATATATTCCTCTTCCACGATAGAGTAGGCACCTCCACTTTTAAGATACTGATATTTCAATTTCAGTCTTTGTTGTGATGGTGTAAATACTCCCTCTTCCACATCGGATATCGTATTCAATATTCCTGTGAAATAACCGTCTGTTTTGATGCCGTCCGTGGTGGTCAATGTCATCCGGAACAGAGAGGGGGATAACTTGGGAGAATCACCTACCCAGTTGCATTCATACACATCAGCATTAGGGAATGATGATACCCTGTAGAGGATCTTCACCAGATTATCATAGGTTGTGGTACCCAAAAGTGTACCGTCGCTTCCATAATCAGAGCGGGTTCCGGAGGCGGAATAGATACATAATTGTTCTTTCAGGGGGAGGGTGGAGAGTGTATCAACGTTTTCCCTGGAAAAATGAAGCGTTGATACCTCTAAAAGATCATCTGTATTGTTTATCCTGTTACCAACATCCGTCAATAGGGTGGTTGACTCATCGATGGGGACAAAAACAGCCTTTTTTTCACCCGTCGAACGCTTTTTATAAACAACTTTTGTGCCGACAACCCCTTGGATCTTTGGACCCCAACTGATCTCGATGTCAGATGTCTGTTTTTCCTTGTCGAAGGAAACGATCTTCATTGCCAGGATACTTCTATTCTTTAGCGTAGATCTGTGTATATCACCATAAGACGTACCCTGCACTGAAGATGAGATTGAGCGGTCACCCCTCACATTCTTGTTGATCAATTCAAAAGTATAAGTCCCTTCAGGGAGATTATCGATGATGATGGAATCTGCCTGTATTCCTTTCTCTCTCCTGATAAAAGGCTTTACTACCGAATCTTGACGCATATTCCAGTAAATCACCGTTTCTTCTATATTGGGATCAGCATTCATAAACCATTTCAGTTTTACTCTTCCCTCTCCCGGATAAGAGGTCAGGCTATCAGTAATGCCCAAGTATAGTTTCTTTTCCCTGTCGAGATATTGCTGGTGTATATCGTTCATATCACTACATCCGGGAAAGAGGAGATAAGCACAAACAGTGAATATCCCCAAAAATATAATCTCTATTCGTTTCATAGTGTTCAATTACTCAATTTCATTAGTTCCAAAAAAGCTTAACTCTCCCAATTGCCAGTAGTTATTCGGTACAGGCTTTCCGTCGGCCGAAGCACGGGCAAAGAAGCGGATGTAACGAACAGGACCCAAATCGATGGGAAGTTCGAATTCATCACCATCAACAGCCCCTCTTTGCCATATCTCCGTATCACTGGCCCCCATCAGGTCGAGCCTCTCTCTTGCAAAATAACCGATATAGACCCAGTCTTCCTTGAATGTGTCGGCAGGATCTTCATTGTCTGCCCAATAATCATCCGGTTTGGTCTGATCCAATACCGGAGATCCCCACATTTCAAACTCGGTAATATTCACATTACGGTAGACATCGCCTACGGCACCGTCTCTAAGGCTGGGCCAGAATTTAAAACGGCTCAGTTTAAAAATCTCTTTCATATCGAATGTGAAAGAATTCCCCGCCGAACCTGCCTGGTTCAGATAACCATAACTACCTCCACCAATCAAACCGTCATAAAATTTGGGGAATGCGTGGGAGGCCTGTAATTCAGTGAGATTATCGCCTTTGACATACGCCCTCATATCTCCCCACGGTTTGGGCACCTCCATCTCAAAAAGAGGGATGGTGGTATAAAATATGGTGTCAGAGATATTTTTCCATTTATCGCCTATGAGCACGGCGAAAGTAGTTTCTACAGCTTCAAATCCGCGGTAAGAACGCTTGTCTTTCGCAAATGAGGAGAAATATATCTCATCGCGTTGCAGTTCATCGTCAATGAATGCCAGCAAACGGATATTCAATTCAGTATTCGATAAGTTTTCCCAATCTAATACAATACCTCCAAAAGTGGTGATAAAGTTAAGTGACTCTTTCGTTACATCAACCATCCCTTTAAGTGGAGCGAATTGTATCGTTATCGCTTCGGAATGATCCTCATTCTCATTCTCGGTATAGAGTTTTACCGTGACCGGATCCGAGGTTCTGAAACCTTCAATCCGTATTGAGTTCTTAAAATAAGAAGAACGCTCGGCAAAATGTTCGCCATTTCTTTCATATTCAGCTGTCACACACATGATATTGGGATCTTTAGGTACAGCATAGCTTATGATGGCTCCTCCGTTAATAGGTGTCACTTCATAATCACTGATCGCCGTAGGTTTTTCATAAACCTTATCTTTTCCCCCATCGCATGCCGATATAACCATAAAAAATAATGGCAACAGCAGGTATATTTTTTTCAGATGATTCATAACAATAAATAATATTGAATTGTGATTGTATCTATAATCTACCATCCCCAGGTTTGTACCAGGTTCCTGTTTATTCTCAAATCGCTTTGTCTGATAGGCCAGAGATAATCCTTCACGGAGATCTTTCGAGGCTCCCGTGTCTGAATAACCTGATAGTAATCTTCGGGGCTTCGTCCATCATTGTTCCAATTTCTGCCGGGAAGTGACCAGTACTCATTGATCCGTTTCCATCGGCGTACATCCCAAAAGCGTTGTCCTTCAAAAGCTAATTCTATTAATCGTTCCTGTTGGATAATTTTGCGCATCTCTTCCTTTTCGAAGGGACGGTTAGAGTAGAGCGACTCTTTCCAGGCTTCGACAACTCCCTTCAGACCGGTAATGGCTCTTACCTGGTCGATCCACTCATGCACCTCTGCATCGGGTATATCTTTCACCTCATTCAACGCCTCGCTGTAAAGCAGATAGAGATCAGCCAGCCTGATCATCGGCATAAGGTAGGAGTTCATTACGTAGCCCCCGCCTACATTGGCGTTCGACTCGTATGCAATCAACTTCTTGATATAGTAGGAGGCAGGATTTTCATAGTTGGACACATCTCCCAGCCGGGCCATTAAGAATGGAGTGAAAGTTTTTCCCCTGTCTACGGTGAGAGTTGACAACTCAAAATAGCCGCGATCAAATCCCAAATTGGCGTAGAAACGGGGCTCCCTGTCGAAATGAAGGGCTACCGTTCTTTCATTGACCGGAATGTAACTGGTATTTCCTGCTTCGGGACTGGAAACGCGCAATTGATAGCGGGTATCATAATTCCAGTCGGGATCCTCCGTAATAGGAATTCCTTTGTTGGTGTAAAACAGTTCTGCCATGTCGAACGAAGCATAAAACCGAGGTGTTATTTTACCGATATCTATAGGCTTCATGATGGGTAATGCCAATCTTTGTAGGTCACCGATATACCGAGTATCAGACCATACAACACCTCTGTTCCACCTTTCAGTTACTGCTTTTCTCACATGCATCAGTTTCACGAGGCTATCGTTCATCGCACTGGAATTGGGTGAGGACATTCTATCGTAGAGATAAAGTTCGAATCCTGCATTATGGCAGGTGTCGATAACTGATTTGAGAGCATCAGCCGCCCTGATCCATTTCTCCTTGCTATAGGTGGAGGATATCAACTGCTTGTTCCTTGAATCTATCCAGTTGGCATAATCGGTATTCCCATTGAACAATGGACTGGCCGATAGAGTCAATATTTTCGCTTTGATTGCCATGGCAATGGGTCTTGTGATCCGGCCATCTTCCTCGATTGGATTATCGATCACCATGGGAAGATCCTGAGCGGCTTCATCCAAAAGTTCCACGATATAGTCCACGCACTCGTCTACTGGTTCACGGAATACCCATGTATCTTCCGGAGAAGCTGACAAAGGCAGATTTTCCTTGATCAATGGGATCGGACCGTATAATTGCAGCAGGAAATAGTGATAATAGGCTTTCAGGAATTTCACCTCGGCAATCCATCGTTTCTTTTCTGATTCTTCGATATCACGGGGATTATGAATCTCTTCAAGAAAGATATTGCATTGCCGGATAGCTAAAAACAGATTCGTTCCGCCATTGCCACCCGACCAGTAGTTCTGGAAGGGATTATCGCTATTCTGACCACCGTAGCTGATTTTTCCCGGAGCAGTAGTCTGAAAAGTTGTCTTATAATACTCGGAGACATCGAATTCATCGAGAGAGTTGAAAATAGCTGGATAATTCCACATGTGAGTAGGATTGGGGAGAAACGAGTAACAGGAATAGAGAAACCTTTCACTGGTCTCCCGATTCGAAAACGCATGTTCAATCCGGGGAACGTCGTTTGGGACGACATCCAAATAGTCAGCACAGCCCGTGATAAAGGTTGATAAGACAACAATATATACAGTTTTTAAGATAAAATTCTTCATAATATTCATATCTAAAAGATGATATTTACTCCAAGATTATATACCCTTTGCACCGGATAACCTAATCCATTGCCGGCCATCTCCACATCCCAGAGTTTAAATTTCGACCATACGAACAGGTTACTTCCGCTCAGATAGATACGGAATGTATTGACCCTGTATTTCTTTGTGATGTTTTGCGGTAATGTATACCCCATTTCGGCCGTTTTGAGCCGTAAAAAAGCCCCATCCTGTAACCAATAGGTACTATTGCGCGTGTTGTTCAATATCACTTCTTCGGATAACCTTGGCCAGAAAGGATGAAGACTCCGGTTATTTTCCGACCAATGATCATCGGCAATATATTTCAGCAATGCTCGTTGACCGTTATTGATAAAAGGTGTGACACTATTGACATCAATCATGAATGAGGAGCGGGCTGAACCTTGGAAAAAGGCGGAGAGATCGAAATTGCGATATCCTGTTGAAAATCCCGCTCCATATATAATCTCAGGGGTTTGAGTATAGCCGATGGGTACGATATCATTGCTGTCGATTATACCATCGTTATTGATATCCATATACTTGATGTCTCCGGCCATGGTGCCCCTGGCATCACCGAAATTTTGTACCGGAGAGTTTCTCACCTCCTCTTCATCGATAAACAAACGCTCGGCGATTAATCCCTCCAATTGTCCGAGCTTGCGCCCGACTTTGGATCTCCATGGTACATCGGAATAATCAGGTTCCTCTACTTTTACATATCTGCTGGCGGCATAAGTGAAATTACCATTCATCACCAACCATAAATCTTTGTTGAATGATTTTTGATACTTTATTTCGGTCTCAAAACCTTTACCTTTTGCTATACCAAGGTTCGACTGTGGTATGGTGGCCAATCCCATGCTGCTGGGTATATTCTGCCTGGTCTGTAGGATGTTTTCACGTCTCTCGGTGAAATAGTCGAAAAGAATAGATAAATCGTTGAATAGACCCAGTTCAAAACCAAGGTTCATTTTCTTTGAAATTTCCCATTTAACCTGCGGATTCGCATATCGAGTAATGGATATACCCGGTTTTGTGGTCCCCAAATCGGTTCCAAAGGTGTATCCGTAACCACTATTTGACATATTGACCTGTGACATGTAAAAGAAACGATCGCTCAGGGAACCGATCTCATCATTGCCCACCAAGCCATAGGTGGCTTTTAATTTAAGATTGCTAATCACATTCTTATAGGATTCCATAAATGATTCGTTAGATACAACCCATCCTGTACCGACAGAGGGAAAGAAACCAAAACGATAGTTTTTGGCGAAACGTTCACTTCCGTTATAGCCGAAATTGAATTCTGCAAAATAGCGGGAATCATAACCGTAGGCAAACCGCCCTGCGGTTGATATGTTCCGTTGGGGAAGGGATTGCTGTATGGATGTCGCTTCGGTATTGGTGATCTCTTGAAAAGAGGATACCAACAGGATATTCATGTCATGCTTATCCGCAAATACTTTGTTGTAACCGGCCCGAAATTCTCCGTATATACTAGCTATTACAGATTTCTGCCCGAAATTATAGGACAGATATTCAGAACCTTCAGTCGGATTAAAATTCCTTAACTGATAGGATCCATCCAATGTGGAGATTGGTTCATAATAGAAAGGTGTATAGGAGCGGCTTAGGTCATAATATGACTCGCGTTTCAAGTTGATTAGACCCTTTGCAAATAAGCCTTTTAACAAATTGTCAAAATTGTGATCTACTTCCATCTGTGTAAGCATCATTGACTTTTTCGACTCTTTGTAGCCGCTGACAATTTGGGCCAAAGGATTGACGAAATAACCGCTCGGAGGGGTATGTAGCGCCGTGCCAAACAATAGGTGATTGGTATGTAGGTTGGCTTCATCTTTGGGATAAGTAGGCAGGAATCGGACGGATGTTGCATTTCTCGCCAGATTGAATACATCTGTTCCACTCTGCCGGGGACCATGCGAATCATCGAATGTACCGTAGAAACGCACCATCCCTTTGGTGCGGGGAGTCAGTTTAATAGTAACATTAGACCTTAACTGGAATTTCTTGATGTCGATATTGCTGCTGACCGTGTTTTCAGGTACATCTTTCAATATTCCGGTATCGTGTTGCATATTACCCGCGATATAATATTGCACCATTTTCCCACCGCCGGAAATATTGACATTCACCCTTTGATTAAAGGTGCGCTCCTTGACTAAATAATCGTACCAATCGACAGACGGATAACGAAGCGGGTCGATACCTCGCTCGGTATTGTAGATCTTTTCGGGTGAATAGACGTAATCGAGCTTTCCTTGTCGAGTAATTCTCGCCTCATTGTGTAACTTCATATAGGTAACTGGATCGGCGAGTTCCACCAGATTGGAATTTGTAGAGCTGGAAAGTTCACCTCTCACATTGATGCTCATCTGTTCAGCAGTTCCCTCCTTGGAGGTTACTAAGATCACACCATTGGCGCCACGCGCACCATAAAGAGCGGCAGAATTGGCATCTTTCATTACCGAAAAAGATGCAATGTCATCCGGATTCAATTTGGCAAGGTCTGAGGCATTCATTTCCACACCATCAATCAGGATCAGAGGATTTATCTTTCCGGATGTGCTGAAAGAAGTGATTCCACGTATAAAGAACTCTGCATTATCTACCCCAGGTTCTCCCGATCGCTGGTAGGCAATCACACCGGCCAATCGTCCCGCAAAAGCTGTTGTCATGTTGCTTGAAGGAACTATGAGTTCTTTTGGACTAATTGTGGTGATAGAACTGACCACGCTCTCTTTTTTCTGTTTACCAAAGGCTACAACCTGAACTTCATCTAACGCTACGATATCCTCTTGAAGGGTAATAGTTACATTGTTGGCTTCACCTGCTTTCTCCTCTTTCGTTACATAACCGATAAATGAATAGACCAAGGTTTCATTTGCACTACAATTGATGGTATATTTTCCATCGATATCTGTGATGACGCCTACACCTCTTCTTTCTTTTATCGCCACCTGAACTCCGGGCATGGGAAAACCATCCTGGTCAACCACCCTTCCCGAAACAGTCACTTGCTGCTCAACACCATCAATTTTATGATGTGCGTTCACACTTACGTGAATAGAAGAGATATCTTCTTTTGAGGGAATATTTCCTCCCGTAAGTGTGAAAAAACAGACAGAGAACGCTAAAAGAATAGAAATAGATACTATTCTTTGCATTCTGTTGCATTTTTTAAGTACAACTCGGTTAGATTTAATTACTTCTTTCATACATTTGCAATGAATTTTAGTTTACGTTTTTAATTTGATAGCTTGTAAATTAATTTTTCATGTAATCGGGCAATGTGATGGCATTGTCCGATCTTTTTTCATCTATTACCATAGGCATTTTATTGTTATAATGTTTTACTTATTTTTGCAACGATCTTGATCATCAATAAATAGATACTATTCAATATCCCTCAATCTATAATATAAACCTCATTATGCGTATTTATGCGTATTTATGCGTATTTAAAATATAGATATGCGCAAATATATGCATAAAAATAATAGGAATATAGAAAGAAGTTGAAAAATATAAATATTTAACAAAAAACAACCATTAGGCTGTCAGAATAATAGAAGATAAAGCTGAAAAGTTCTGAAAAATGAATAAACCTATATCTTATTTTGGCCTCAATAGGGGTTTATTAAGGTGAAAATATGGTATTATTAGAAAACAGGAGAGGTTGAGACGATATATATAGGATTATTTAAATGATAGAGATTTTCTTTTTATAAAGCGAAAGCCGTTTGTCTCCTGGATCCAGTTCTGTAATAAGGTAAGAGATGTCACTCAGGTCAGCTACTTTATATCTTTTTGAAATATTTAGTTTTTCAGAAATACTCAATAATACTGTTTGACTTGATGCTTTTATCATGGCCTTATTGACTTGGACCGTTTCCCAGTCGATATCTGTGAATCCTTTTTCTACCGAAACTGCATTCACTCCCATAAAGCAGATGTCGTACTTAATATTAGATATGTCATTAATAACGCTTGATCCGGTGTGTATATTCATATTTTTTTTCAATTTACCACCGATAGTATGCACATTGATATTGTCTAAATTAGATAAGGTAATGGCAACTTGTGGACTGACAGTAAATATAGTGAGATTTGTTTTTTTAGACAAACAATCGGCTAATTCCAGAATAGTAGTTCCTCCCTCAAAAAGTAATGTCATATTATTTTGTATCAAAGTAAGGGCTTTTGATACAATTATTTTCTTTTCCTCATGTGCATAAATATTATCATCAGCAATGAAAGGTCTAACCAGGGATTTACTGATTGCGCCCCCATGAACTTTTATGATTCTGTCTGTTTCTGATAGTTCTTTTAAATCTCTTCTGATAGTATCTTCGGAAACATTTAGCATGATACTTAAATCGACAGACAAGACTTTATGGTGGAGATTAATCTCCTTCATAATAATTTTATGACGTTCTTCTTTCAACATTTTGTAATATAAAATTATCCAAATTATTCAATATGATGTGCTAATAATGACAAAGTTAATATTTTTTTTTGTAAAATAAAAAAGGCAGCCAAGAATCTCTCAACCGCCCGTAGAATATTGATACTATGTGAAGTAGCGAGACCGGGGCATGATCCCGGGACCTCATGATTATGAATCATGCGCTCTAACCAACTGAGCTATCTCGCCAACAATAGATATGAATTTCCCTTCGGAATTCGAGGTGCAAAAGTAGTATAACTTTTTGAATTCTGCAACAGCATAGTGGTAAAATATCGGTTTAAAATTGTAATTTTGTAGGCCAAATGTCTTGGATCCTGATTCCTGGTTCTTTACTCTTTATTCTTTATTCTTTACAAACTTACAAATAATAATGATCTATCCCGATAATTTCGAACAGAAAATAGAGTTTCAAAAAGTGCGGCAATTCCTTTCGGAACGGTGTTTGAGCACTCTTGGAAAGGAAAAGGTGGAAGAGATGTGTTTTTCTATTTCTCATAATGAGATAGAGTCGCTACTTTGCCAGACCGAAGAGTTTATCCGTATCAGGGAAGAAGAGGATCCGTTTCCCGCCGATCACTTTTACGATATGCGTCCGGTATTGAAACGTATCCGGGTGGAAGGGGCGTGGATAGACCAGGGCGCGTTGTTTGAACTGCGTCGCTCGCTGCAGACCATCAACGGGATTGTAACTTTTCTTCGTCGTGATGAAGAAAAAACGTCTCAATAC
>JBAYRG010000029.1:0-16449 GCA_041676805.1 Proteiniphilum sp. | reverse complement strand
GAGGTTATCACTTCAAAAACGCATCGTATCCGCTCATTTGTTCCTTCGGTCTCTGCGGACGATCGTACCCGTTATTTTTTGAAGGTACAGGATGGATGTGACTATTTCTGTTCTTTTTGCACCATACCTTTCGCAAGGGGCAGGAGCCGTAACGGATCAATTGCCGATCTGGTACGGCAGGTCGAACAGGTTGTACAAGAGGGAGGTAAAGAGATCGTCCTCACCGGCGTAAATATCGGTGATTTTGGGCATACCACCAAAGAAACTTTTCTGGATCTCATCAAAGAACTGGATAAAGTGGAGGGTGTGGAGCGCTACCGCATCTCATCCATTGAGCCGAATTTATTATCGGATGAGATCATCGACTTTGTAGCCCGATCGAATCGTTTTGCCCCTCATTTTCATATGCCGTTGCAATCGGGTAGCGATGCCGTGTTGAATCTGATGAAACGGCGATATGATACAACGCTCTTCCGCCATAAGGTGGAGAAGATCAAACAGATTCTTCCCCATGCTTTTATCGGAGTGGATGTGATAGTAGGTGTAAGGGGTGAGACTGATGACTATTTTGCCGAGGGAGAGGCATTTATCCGCTCCATCGATTTTTCACAGTTACATGTGTTTACCTATTCCGAGCGTCCCGGGACGGCAGCTTTGCATATCGATTATGCAGTGGACCCCAAGACGAAACATGTCCGAAGCAAAACCCTTTTGGATCTCTCGGATGAGCGGTTGCGAGATTTTTATCTCTCACAACAGGGAGGTCGGAAAAAGGTGCTGTTTGAACATACAAAACGGGATGAAAAAATGCATGGGTTTACCGAAAATTATCTGAAATTGTACACCGATTATGATGCATCACTTGTGAACAAGGTTATAGAAGTGGAAGTAGGTAGGTATGATGAGGATGAAATGGCAATGAAAGCGATTATTTAATGGATGACGAAGGGAGTAAAAAGGGAATAGGAGGAACACTATTATATGTGGTAACCTATCTGCACGCGCTGTTACCATTTAGAGTGCTTTATTTTCTCTCCGATATTCTTTACCTGTTTGCCTATTATGTGGTAAGGTACAGGAGAAAGATCGTAAGGAAAAATCTAAAAAATGCTTTTCCAGAAAAGTCCATAAAAAGTATCGAAAAAATTGAGAGAAAATTCTACCGTCATCTGTGTGATTATTTTGTAGAGACTATCAAGACCCTTCGTCTTAGTGATGAGGAGATAGGTAAACGGATGAAGTTCGAAAATCCGGAGATGATTGACCGGCTGACATCCAATGGGAAGTCCTGTGTGGTGAGTCTCGGCCATTATGGTAATTGGGAATGGGTTACATCTGTCGGGTTACATCTGACCAATGAGATAGAGTTGGGATTTGTCTATAAGAAATTGCATTCCAACGCATTCAACCACCTTTTTCTAAAGACGCGGAGTCATTTCAACGCTACGCCCATTGAGATGCAAAGTGTCATCCGGCAGATGATCCGCATTCAGAAGCAAGCGAAAGTAATGGTAATCGGTTTCCTTAACGATCAACGGCCAGCCCCACGTCAGGAGAAATACTGGACCTCTTTTATGAATCAGCAGACGCCCGTACAGACCGGCATGGAGAAAATAGCACGCCGTCTGGGCAATTCAGTTGTCTATTTGGATATAGAAAAAGTGAAAAGAGGACATTATATAGGTAAATTCTTTGTAATTACGCCCGATGCGAGCGAGGAGACTGAAAATAGCATCATGGAACGATATATGAGGAAGTTAGAGGAGACCGCCATGAGAGAACCAGCCTACTATTTGTGGTCGCATGACCGGTGGAAATTTAAGAAACCGGAGAATTGATTTGATGATTTACTGATCCCGATGGATCGGGACAACTTGTTCCGATTTATCGGAAAGTAGTGATGATTCAATGATTTGATGATAATTGATAATGCGTTTCGCATTATAAGTGCTTGGTAATTTGTAATTGGTAATTGGTAATTAGTAATCAGTGAAAACGTCTGTAGTGATATTGAATTGGAACGGAAGGAAACTGCTGGAGCAGTTTCTCCCTTCTGTGCTGCAACATTCATTGAACGAAGAGTGTAATGTGATTGTGGCGGACAATAATTCAAGCGATGATTCGCAGGAGTTTCTCCGGACACACTATCCTGGACTACCGGTGATTGTGTTGGACAAGAATTATGGTTTTGCCGAAGGATATAACAAGGCGTTGCACCAAATAGATTCGGAATATGTGGTGCTGCTCAACTCTGATGTAGAAACTACGCCGGATTGGGTGCAGCCTATGGTGTCTTATATGGATGCACATCCCGAAGTGGCGGCAGTACAGCCGAAAGTGCGTGATTACAAAGAAAAGGGCCGGTTTGAGTATGCCGGTGCGTCAGGTGGGTTTATCGACCGTTATGGTTATCCTTTTTGCAGAGGAAGAATATTGAACGAGGTGGAAGAAGACCGAGGTCAATATGATACTGAGATACCGATTTTCTGGGCGACGGGAGCATGCCTCTTTATCAGAAAGAAAGATTATACTGAAGCGGGCGGGTTGGATGGCTGTTTCTTTGCCCATATGGAAGAGATAGACCTCTGCTGGCGCTTGAATGCACGAGGAAAGAAGGTGGTGTGTATCCCCTCATCAGTAGTATATCATGTGGGTGGTGCATCGTTGAACCAGGGCAATCCCAAAAAGATGTATTTGAATTTCCGCAATAATTTGTTGATGATTTATAAAAATATACCGCAACGGTTATACTATTCCACGTTTACCATACGTTTTTTCTTTGATATCCTTGCTGGCTTACGCCTTTTGTTGAATGCCAACTTCCAA
Source organism: Proteiniphilum sp. (assembly GCA_041676805.1). Classification (GTDB taxonomy): domain Bacteria; phylum Bacteroidota; class Bacteroidia; order Bacteroidales; family Dysgonomonadaceae; genus Proteiniphilum. The sequence goes on along the minus strand of JBAYRG010000029.1, from coordinate 13,623 downwards.
AGTGCGTGGTCGGTGATCGATGCTTATAAGGATTTTTTTAAGATGCGCCCCTTATATGAATCGATACGGCAGGAGAATCTACAAAAGGCAGTTAAGGAGATTATTTCCACGCAATATCGGAAAAGCATTTTGATTGATTTCTATTTCAGGGGGAAAAAGAGTTATACGGCTATTGTGGAGGATTGGAATCGAAAATAATATTACTCAACTTTTGTACTTGGTTTTGGTATTTATGTAATTAGAGCGGAACCATAAAAGATATTTGTGGACATCCATAATTCTTGATGAGCGTAAGCAAGAGCGGCTGAAAGTTTGGTCGATCATATCACTCGAAGTGGAAACTGAGTGTGATCATTCGTTGAACGGCTTTTGACAGCGAATTGGCATATTTCCGTAGATTATCCTCTTTTAGGTCGTTCCTTTCCTTTTCCAGTATGTCCGCCAACCCAAAACTGAATTTTAATTCTGGAGCCAGTTTAAAAAGAGGCAGATAAAAGTCACATCCAACGCCAAACTCAATCCCTGCATCATACGGTTTTAACAACACAGCCCGGCTCTTAATAGAAGTCAGCTCCATACTGCCATATCCTCCTACCAACACATAGGGTCGAAAATTATTGATCCTGTCGGCTGATATTTTCAGGTGTAGGGGGAGAGAAATATAATTATTCCGGATATAGGTGGTGAATTCTTCTGCTGAGGATTGTTCCTTGAATGTGAATTTCTTATCTCCCAGGTAAAGCGAGGGGATTGTCCGTAGACTCATGGACCTGTTGAGGTAAATATCTCCGATGATGCCGACAGCGAAACCTGGCGAGTAAACAGGGATTTCAGAAAACCAGACTTCCCCATTCTCATTGATAAAGCCTGATTGGGTTAATATCAGGTCTTGCGTATGCAATCCAAGTGTAAAGCCCAGATGAAACAATCGTTGATCGGCATAAGGACGGTGCTGCAACTTACGAGACTGACCACAGATATTTCCTGAAACCAGGATCAACAGGAGAAAATATGTTGCTTTTTTGATCATGCGCTTTCTAAACGTTTTTCTCCATTGATTATTGTGTTTTATCTTATACATCTTTTGTATTAAAAAAAAACTGATTATCTTTGCACCAATATAAACTAATTACAATAACTAATTTTTTTACTATTATTATGGCTTACGTAATTGACGACAGTTGTATTGCCTGTGGAACATGCATCGACGAATGTCCTGTTGAGGCTATATCGGAAGGTGATATTTATGTCATTGATCCGGATGTGTGTACCGACTGCGGTTCTTGCGCAGAAGTATGTCCCACAGAATCAATTCATCCGGAATAAACTAACACCGGAATATTTGAACTATTTCGTTAAGCCAAATGGTCAGAATCAAGTTTGCTTGAGTTATGTCCAGGGCGGCTCAATTGAAAATCGAGGAGCACAGGCACTCAAATAGTCTCATATAGTTGAACAAAGAAAGTCGAACAGTTGCTGTCCGGCTTTTTTTGTGCTTTGGAATGTGGATTGAAGAGGTGGGTTTGTAAAAAATAGTTATACAAAAAAAACGCCCCCTGATGGAGGCGTTTCTATTATAAGTATAAAACGATATTATTATCCGTTTACTTTTGCCATATGAGCGATCAGTTCCAGTACCTTGCTGGAATATCCCCATTCATTGTCATACCAGCTTACTACTTTCACGAAAGTAGGACTGAGTTGGATACCGGCCTTTGCATCGAAAATGGAAGTACGTGCATCACCAATGAAATCGCTTGATACCACATCTTCGTCTGTATAACCCAAAATACCTTTCAATTCACCTTGCGAAGCTTCTTTCATGGCCGCGCATACTTCTTCGTAAGTGGTTTCTTTTTTCAGGCGGGCAGTCAAATCCACCACTGAAACATTCAGGGTAGGAACGCGGAATGCCATACCGGTGAGTTTTCCATTCAGTTCGGGAATTACTTTACCTACTGCTTTGGCCGCTCCTGTGGAAGAAGGGATAATGTTGCCTGAAGCCGCACGTCCACCTCTCCAGTCTTTTGCGGAAGGACCGTCGACAGTTTTTTGGGTGGCAGTTGTGGCATGTACGGTGGTCATCAATGCTTCTTCAATGCCGAATTTATCATTCAGGACTTTAGCAATAGGTGCCAGACAGTTGGTGGTACAAGAAGCGTTAGAAACGAACTGTTCGCCTTTAGTATATGTATTTTCATTTACACCAGTAACATACATGCGGGTATCGTCTTTAGAAGGAGCAGACATCACTACATATTTTGCACCAGCGTCGATATGGCCTTGAGCTTTATCTTTGGAAAGGAACAAACCGGTAGATTCAACTACATATTCAGCACCTACGGCATCCCATTTCAGGTCGGCCGGGTTTCTTTCAGCAGATACACGGATCGTATTACCGTTTACTACTAAGTTTCCCTCTTTCACTTCGATCGATCCGGTGAATTGACCGTGGATCGTGTCGTATTTTAACATATAAGCGATGTAATCAACATCGAGCAAGTCATTGATACCCACGATCTGGATATCATTTCTGTTTTGTGCAGCACGGAAAACCAAACGTCCGATACGGCCAAATCCATTAATACCTACTTTAATCATAACTTTATTGAATTTTTATTTGTTAAAAGGATTCTTATTATCTATTTTAGCCTCATACAGGTTGTTACACCTTTCTTCAGCTCGTTCAACTTGACGAAGAACGTCCCTAAAACCCATCTTTTTAACAGGCTCACAAAAGTAGCATATTTTTTCGGTTTGATAAAATTATTTGAGACAAAAAACTGAAATTTTGTCCTCTACGAGAAAAGCATATACCCTTTAAACAGTCGTTTATTTCCGATTGTATACTTTGAACCAGTCGTGAAAATTTCTGATACCGGTTTCAACTGATGTGTAGGGCTTGTATCCAAATTGTTGCTCGAATAATGATGTGTCGGCATAGGTAGATACCACATCACCGGGTTGCATCTCGGTCATCTCTTTGACAGCTCGTTTACCGGTAACTTCTTCAATAATACGGATGAAATCCATTAGTTGTACGGGTGATGCACAGCCCATATTATATACCCTATTGGGTATTTTGGAGCGCGGGGGGAGAGCTATCATTCTGAGTACCCCTCCCACAATATCGTCGATATAGGTGAAATCACGCTGCATCTTTCCGTTGTTGAATACCTTGATGGGCTTCCCTTCGATGATGGCCGACATAAACAGCCATGGTGCCATGTCGGGCCGTCCCCAGGGGCCGTAGACCGTGAAAAAACGGATGCCGGTAGCCGCTATTCCATAGAGTTTGCTGTAAGCATAAGCCAAGAGTTCGTTTGCTTTTTTTGTTGCGGCATAAAGGCTTACGGGATGATCGGTCCGAGCCGATTCATTGTAGGGTATGGGAGTGTCGTCGCCATAGACACTGCTGGAACTGGCGTAGAGCAGATGTTGGACAGGGTGGGTGCGGCATGCTTCCAGCAGATGGGTAAATCCTACTATATTGGAATTGATGTATGAAAGCGGGTTTTCGAGGGAGTACCTGACTCCCGCTTGTGCCGCGAAGTGAAGAATATGTGTGAATCTCTCCTTGCGAAAAAGTGTATGAATTCTTTCTCTATCTGTCAGGTCGAGCCGGATGAAACGGTAGGTGGGATATTTATCGCTTTTCACCCATTCACCCATATTTATTTTTCCTTGCGCAATTCCTGTCTCGGCTAATCGTGCATATTTTAGCCGGATATCGTAATAGGAATTGATGTTATCCAGTCCGACAACATCAAATCCCTGTCGGATCAATTCCTGTACGACGTGAAATCCAATAAATCCGGCGGCACCGGTGACCAGTACTTTCATATCCGTTCGATTAAAAAATAACAATCAGGTATGGTCCCGCCTTGTATTGTTCCTTGCCCATTATGGCAGCCTGAACCTCACCGTTTCTCGATACCGCTTTTTCCGGCAGTATGAGTAGTTTCCCTGACAGTGTCTGGTTGACTATATCCTCTTCGGAGGCTACAGCCACCTCTTTATTTAGAAAGACATCCATGCTTCCCGGCCGCGAAATTTTATATACATAGTATTCGGAGATGCCTTTTTCTTTTGCAATCCGGATCGCTTCCCCGCACAATTTACTCCATCCCATATAGGGGTTAAGTTGCGGCAAGGCCAATCCGGCGATAAAGATAGCCAATAAGAGGGAGAAAGTCATCACCCGGATAGATTTGCGGAGTGCTTTTTTCCGGAATAAAAGAAATAAGACGGCGATTCCGCCGAGAGATAGAATAGTTGCCGCTACGTAGACTAACGGTACAACGATATAAGAGATTTCATCAATTTTTCTTATATAGAAAAGAGCGGGCAGTGCTACTGCGAAAATAAGAGCGGGCAGTGCTATCGAAAGCCGCAACCAGGTATTTTTTTCATCGAATTTATTGAGAAGCATGGCTGAGAGATAGATCATAAACGGTATGGCTGGGAGCATATAAACAGCCAGTTTGGAACTGATTAGTGATAACATCACCAGTGTGGAAAGAATAACGGTAAGAAAAAATTTCTCCGTTTCGGTTTGGATTTTTTTACGAACTACCCCGGCAATAATCAGCCCCACGGATAAAAACATCCAGGGAGCCAGTGAATACCAGATCGCAATGGCGTAGTAATAGAAAGGCGACTTATGATGGAAAGCGTTCACTCCTCTTCCTACTGTCTGATGCACCAACAGATTATTGAGATAAGCATCTCCCGCTTCCATGTAAACACCTGTGAACCAGATACCGCATCCCAAAAGAAGCACCAACCAGGTTCTCCATCCCCAATATTGCTTCCAGGTGCCGATTTTTCCCCTGTAGAGCAAAAACAGCAGTGTGGAGAGTAGCGGTACCAATATGCCGACAGGCCCTTTTGAAAAAAGAGCCAGAAAGAGATATAACGGAAAGAGGTAACTGTCCTGTTTCTTTCCTTCACCACTATAAATCTTGAAAAAAGTGTAGAGTGAAAGTGTGATAAACATCACCATCAACATGTCCATCCGGATAGTAATGGTCAGTGCCAGGAAGAATCCTCCGGTCATCAGCATCAGTAACGCATCAGGTTGATAGGGGAAAGATTTTTCTCTTCTCATCCATTTTTCCATTACCAGCAGCACTATCAGAGCCGGTAAAAATGATAACAGCGACAGGTACCACATCCGATGGCTGCCGAGCACTGTTTTACCGAGCATCATCAACCAGAAGCTGAGGGGCGGTTTGTCGGCATAGATCTCCCCATCCAAGGTGAAGGTGAAGAAATTGCCGTTACGCAATGCTTCATCTATAATGCTCAGGTAGCGCAACTCGTTATTGGGCGTATAGTCCCGTAGAATCATTACCGGAAGTAGCGCTATACACCAGAAGAGATAGAAATATTTTGTTTTCATCCACATCAATTTCTGACTTGCAGGCCAATCATAATATTACGCACATAAGCCACGAAACCGACCGATTGCCCCAGTATGAGGACGGGATCGTGGCGAATAATCCCATAGGTGACGATAATGCCTGAACCCAACAGGCTAAGGATCCAGAAACCAATTGGTAACACAGATTGGCGGTGATGGGCAGAGTAAAGCCATTGATAGATAAACCGCAACGTGAAAATCACCTGTCCCGCTGAACCGAAAATCAGCAACCAGAGAGGAATATTTTGCTGACGGAAGAAGAGGGTGGTAAAGATCTCCATATCCCGCATCAGATAGGCGGTCGCCATGATCGGAGTTATCAAAAGGAGAGTCCTCAATGCCACATGCAGCCGTTTCCATACTCCTTGCATATTGAGGTTCCAAAGGTAGATGTAGTAGGCAATAAATTGTCCGAATAGGATGGCAAAATCATTTCTCAATACCCCGTAGATAAAAAGCAGGTAAGAGCCGAAAATACTCAGTATCCAGAATATGGGGGGAGAGAGTATCTTTTTGGCCTTTTCGGTTACGATCCATTGGTAGAGTATGCGTGCCGAAAAGAAAATCTGCGCCAGAAAGCCGATCGCATAAACCCAGATTGCAGTCCCTTGCATAGATCAATCTAAATTGGTGCTACTGACAGTGTAATTGGTATAGCGTTTCTTCATCCAGCGATAGGCGAAACAGTCGATAAAGGGTCCTGTGAGTCGATTCCATAGGTGATACTTCGATTGTCCGGCTATACGTGGATAGTGACGCACCGGAATCTGTGCTATCTTTCCTTTCTGTAAAAGAATAAGCGCCGGCAGGAAGCGATGCATTCCCTTGAACATGGGCACACGCTTGGCATATGCCGTATCTATCACTTTTAACGGACATCCGGTATCGGATATGCCGTCGCCGGTCATCATCCGGCGATATCCGTTGGCTATCTTCGATTGCAAGTTCTTAAAAAATGAATCTTTTCGATTGGCCCGTATACCGGTTACCAGTTCATATTCGACCAGATGGGGAAGTAGCAGGTTGAAGTCGTCGGCATCGGTCTGCATGTCGGCATCCATATAACCCACGAATTCCGAAAAAGAGTAATCGAATCCGGCTTTCAGTGCAGCGCTCAGTCCTCCATTCTCTTTCATGTCGAGATAGAAGAAATGGGAATTGCGTCCACAAATTGTATGTATTTGTTCTCTACTTCCGTCGGTTGATCCGTCGTTGATAAACAGCACACAAGTAGGATAGAGCGACTGGGGTAAGAAGTGTTGCAATTTTTCTTCTAACCGCCCGATATTCTCTACTTCATTATAAACCGGGACAATAATGGTGAAAGTGTATTGGCTTGTTTTGTTTCTTTCCATTTTTGCAGCAATGATCAACTTGAAAAAAGACAACATTTCAACTGATGGGTTTGGCACCAAATGAATCTGATTGTCTTCGGTGACAAAAGTAGGCAATATTATTCAATTTTTAATTAACCTTTTCCCACCATTTACTGAAAAGCTGTGTGGTGTCATTCAGGTATACAATTTCTCCGATCTTGGGAGTCACAAGGAGTATCCGGTCTCCCTGCCCGTTCAGTTCGGTGATGGTTTTCAACGGTTCGTCCCAAGGGTGGTGGGCTAATTTGAACTTGGAAGAATGGACCGGGAATAGCCGCTTCGCATTTAAATCTTTGGCTGCCTGCAGTCCCTCTTTAGGCATCAGGTGGATGGCGTGCCACGCTTCGTTATACTGTCCGTTCTCCAGGATGGCCAGATCAAACTGTCCGAATTTTCTCCCGATTTCGGAAAAATGGATATCATAACCGCCATCGCCACCAAGATATAGCTGCATTTCGTCTGTTTGAAGGATAAACGCCAGCCAAAGGGTATTGTTCCTGTTAAAAGTCCTTCCTGAAAAGTGGCGTGCCGGCACGGTGTACAAGGTGATATCACCCGAAAGAGGCATCTTCTCATTCCAGTCCATTTCAGTAATGATGGCCGGGTTGTATTTCCAATGGTCGAAATGGGCGCCCACACCCAGACCGCAGATAACATGCCCGATTTTTGGCCTCAGCTTCTTTATGGTTGGATAATCCAGATGATCGTAGTGATCGTGGGTGATTAACAGATAATCAATTTCGGGCATATCATCGGTCGAATAGGGATCCGTTCCCTTGAACGATTTGTTGGACCGGGGTATCGGCGAGGCGTTACCGCTAAAGACGGGATCGATCAGAAACCGTACGCCATCAACTTGCATATAATAAGAAGAATGGCCGAACCAGACCAATATATTTTCATCTTTGGGCAAGTTCTTTAGATCGCCCTTCATCGACGGGATCTCATCCACCGGTTTTGTGCGTGGTGCTTTTTTGAACAGGAAATTATAGAAAACCTTTATCATAGACTGGTTCCCGCTTAAGCTGGGTGTATGACTGAGATTTTGGAATTGTCCATCCTTGTAATTAGGAGATTGCTCCAGTCGCTCAAGACGTTCTCCTTTTGGTGCTTTCCCGAATTTTGGTAACCGCATATAGAAAAATGTTGTAGTGCTTAACAGCAACACAACGCTTAAAAATGTTGTCATTATTCGTTTTATCAATTTCATTTATATATTTATCTCCAAAATTTTTGATACCATCTTCTATTTTTTGCTTGTTCAATTTCTTCTCTATTGGCTTCAACAGTTATCTCCAATTGAAAGATGGTCGTCTTTAATGCTTGAATATCTTGTAGCTGTTGTTGTATTAGTTTCTCATTGTTTATTTTTTCTTTGATAAGAGAGGCATTTTCAGATTGTAATTGTTTTATTTTTTCCTCAAGATTTTCCACATTGTCCAGCATAAGTTTGATAGCGTTGTTTTGTCTGTCGTTTTTATACTCTAATTTCTTATTTGTCGATTTAATTTTGGATATGGAGAGTTGTAACTTTTCATTCTCTTTTTTGATAAGATTCAGTTGTTCCAGAGAATTATCCTGATTTTTTCCGATTGAGATTAGCCGGTTGGCTGTCGTAATGAAAAACCTCTTAAACGGCTCTGTTTTTATATCATTTCTATAATTAAAAGCTTTGATCATCAGTTGATAAGCTTCCTCGAAATGAAGAGCTTTCATTTCACGACGCGCCTCTTTGTAGTAATGATTTGCTTTATGGTCATTCAGCTCCTGGATAATGAGGGTGCCGGGAGTTTCATTCTGTGCAAATTGCAGGACTTGAGGAGCTGTCTTGATCGTCTTGCGGTCGATTCTTGATTTCAATACCAGACCATCGAAAGAGGTACACCTGCTGAGCGCCACGTATACCTGTCCAGGAGCAAAGGCTCCTCCCAAGTCGGCAATCACCTTCTCGAATGTGAGTCCTTGACTTTTATGTACGGTGATTGCCCAGGCAAGCTTTATCGGAAACTGGGTGAAGCTGCCGAGTATTTCTTCTTCAATTTTTTTTTCCTCTTCGTTCCACGAATATTTTATATTGTGCCATGTTTGCTTCTCGACAATAATATCGTTTCCATCAGCAAATTCAGCAGTGATAATATTATCTTCTATTTTGCTGATGGTTGCTATCTTCCCGTTAAAATATTTTTTAGCCCTGTCGTTTTTGATAAACATAATTTGGGCGCCCTCCTTGAGTTGCAATAGGAGATCGGTAGGCATGATATTTTCCGGGAAAACACCGGTGACGGTTGCCTCAAAATATTTTAACTCTGAAGTCAATTCATTCAATTTAGTGAGATTTGTGCTGTCGACCAATTTATTGTGCGTGGCAAGGGTGATGTAGCCGGAACGCTTATCGGGAGAGAAAGAGGGATTGAGCTTTGAATTGAGCAAGTTGAGATCATTATCCGAGATTCGGTTGATACGAACGTTGTTCAGCAAGTTGATAAATGTAGGGTCGTTCTGACGATATATTTTCTTCAGTTCGATATAGATCGGTTGATTTTGTTCGATGACCTTGGAGCTAAAGAAGAAGGGAGTTGAATAATGGGGTTGTAACAGCTCCCACTGCTCGAAGTCCGCAATGGGGGGCAACTGAAAGGTATCACCGATCAACACGACCTGTACACCGCCAAAGGGTTTGTTTTCTCTCCTTCGAAAAATCCTGAGTAGTTTGTCCACAACGTCAAGAAGATCGCATCTTACCATTGAGATCTCATCAATCACCAGTAGTTCCAATGCCCTGATCGTTTCTATTCTCTCCTTGAAATACTTGAAATGGTCAAAAATGGTACTTTTATCCGTATCATCCTTATCGGCTCTTGTCCGTAACCGTTTGTCGTTAGGGATATAGATACTTGGTTTTATCTGAAAAAAAGAGTGGATGGTCTGTCCTCCGGCGTTGACGGCTGCCACACCTGTCGGGGCAAGGATGACACTGTTTTTTGTGGTCATCTCACGAAGGTATTTCAGGAATGTGGTTTTTCCCGTTCCCGCTTTTCCTGTCAGATAAACGAGCCTGTCTGAGTGTTGAACGAAATCAACCGCGTAGTTGAATTCTTCATTGGTCTCGTCTAATTCTACCCCTTCTATGATTGTTGCCATCTTTTTTGATTATTCAAACAGTTCCCGCAACTCTTTGTTGCTCAATTTGCCAATCCACTGCTCGCCGGTGGATACTGTCATGTCGGCAAGATGTTTTTTCTTTTGAATCATCTCGTCGATTTTTTCTTCGAAGGTATTCTTGGTGATAAGTCGGTGTACCATCACATTTTTCTTCTGTCCGATGCGGTAGGCACGGTCGGTTGCCTGATTCTCTACGGCGGGATTCCACCACAGGTCAAAATGAATCACATGTGAGGCTGCTGTGAGGTTTAGTCCCGTGCCTGCAGCTTTGAGAGAGAGGATAAAGACTTTGTCGGCACGGTTGTGTTGGAACCGCTCTACCATCTCTTGTCGTTGTTGTACGGAACAACCTCCATGATAGAACATCGGTTGGCTACCAAAATGTTCGGTAATAAATGATTCGAGCAAATTGCCCATCTCCCTGAATTGGGTGAAAATCAGTACTTTCTCTCCGGCGGAAAGAATGCTGTTGAGCAACTCAAATAATAACTGTACCTTCCCTGAGACTGCAGGATCGTTATGGCCATTCTTCAAGAAATTAGTGGGGTGGTTGCATATTTGTTTTAACGCCAGGATCATCTGCAGAACTAATCCTTGACGTTTGAACAGCGACTGTTGATTGGCCTCCTCGCTATAGCCTTCGATCTCTTCCATAGCCGCCTGCATGGTCTTTTGGTAGAGTGCCGCCTGCTGTTTGGTGAGCAGTGCGAATTGATTTTGTTCTATCTTGTCGGGTAGGTCGGAGATGATGGATTTGTCCGATTTCATACGCCGCATCATGAATGGAGCGGTGATCTTTCGGAATTTCTTTACCGCCTGTTCATCGTTGAATAGTTGAATGGGGGAAGCAAAAGTCTCTTTGAAAGTTTTTACGTTACCCAGATAGCCCTGGTTGGTGAAATCCATGATCGACCAGAATTCGGTCAACCGGTTTTCTACCGGTGTACCGCTCATGGCAATGCGCACATTGGCATGGATGCTTTTCACCGCCTTGGATTGGGCGGCATCGTGATTCTTGATATTCTGTGCTTCATCGATGATCATCACTTGCCATTTCTTTTTTTTGAGCAGCTGGTTATCACTCCGCAATACACCGTAGGTGGTGAGCATGATATCCCCCTCGAACAGTTTCAGATCACGTGCTGGTCCGTGGTAGATATGCGTTTTAATATCCGGTGCGAAGCGTTCGATCTCCGTCTGCCAATTGATCAACAGGCCGGTAGGGACGACCACCAGGGCTTTTTGTTGCTTGTTGATGATACGCTCTTCCTTGAATTTAAGAATGATGGAGATAACCTGCAATGTTTTCCCCAACCCCATGTCATCGGCAATGATGCTGCCAAAACCAATCCGGCTGTTGCGATACATCCATGAGTAACCCCGTTGCTGGTAGGGACGTAACGTAGCCTTTAATCCTGCGGGGAGTGGTATCTCCTCGTTGCCGGTAAAATCTTCTATCATCTTCTTCACTTCGTCGGTAAGCGATACCGGCGCTCCTTCGTACTCTCCACTGAGAGCAATCTGTAGCAGTTGATAGGAATTGGGAGCTTTGTTCTCCGTGAAAGCCTTGTGCAATTTCTCTATTTCCGTTTCATTCACATAGATATATTGTTCTTTGAAACGGAATAGTCCTGAAGCGTTTTTTACCAGTTGGCGGAATACTTCGGGAGAGATAAGTGTGTCGCCAAGTGCCACCTGCCAGTCGAATGCCAGGAGGTCGTCCAGACGGATAGATCCATTCTGGTCACTTTTGCGTTTCAATTGTAAAGATGGTCTGGGACGCAAAAGCTGTTGTAATGATTTAGGAAGCAAGATGCGGATGTCCAGTAGCCGGATAGCCGGGATGACCTCCATCAGGAAAGGAGCGAATTCGTGGAGGCTAAACCGTATAGGGTGATTCCCGTTGAGGTTTACATGGGTATCCAAACCTCGGATAAAAGGGGAGAGTAATGAGATATTTTGCAATATTTTGAAGCGCTGTTCCTCAAATTGTTTTTCTTTTAATATGGAAGCTAAGGGGATAGGTACTTCTCCGGGCTGGGTGGTGTCTTCGATATGGAGGGAGACATCGAATTCATCATTGTCGAGCTCCGTCACCGTGATCAACGGTTTGTAGGTGTCGGCAGTGAGGTAATAACGATCTAACCACACTTTTATCCCTCCGCTCAGGGCATTTTCGCCTACACCGTCGAATCCATACCGCTTACCTTTGAAGAACATATCCTCGAACAGATCGTCGTTGGAAGATCGCGATAATGCTTCCACCCATTTGGAAATAAACAGGGAGAGTAGCTCGCTTGTCTGGTTTTGAATGGGATAGAGAATAGTCTTTTCTTTGGATACCTTCGGTTTATTCAATAAATCTCCCGGTAAAACTTCTTCCATTCGTTGCAACAACTCCCTTACCGGTGCATCGATCGTCGCCGGCAACCATCGGATCATGAACTTTTTGTCGCCCAGCTTGATGATTTGAGGGATAATATTCCCGTTAGCAACCAAATGGATCGAGGCGAGCATGATTTTATGCAGTGCTGCGACCGAAGGTTGATAGTCGGGTAGGTAGTCGGGGTTCAGATTAAATAATGCTGGCAACAGATTTTGCAATCTTTGCACCAGTTCGGGTGCTGAATGGATGGCTATCCGGTTATTTTTGTCGATCGACAGTTGTATGTCGGTATGATGTGAAAGGGTGGTAGTATCAGGAAAAACGGCATCGATATGAAGCCGTTTATTGATCAGTCTTTTTGCTTCTTTTGTCAAGCGAGTCAGTTGGGCGGCATATTTCTCTTTGAAGTTCCCTCCCGGATAGAAGGGAGGAGTATCGGGTAACAGCTGTATCAATGGTCCGGTGATGTCGTGCAGTTGTGAGAAATCGACTCGTTCGTCTACCCGATCCTTGTTTTGCGCGATTTTTTTCTCTGTCTTTAAAAAAGAGTCAAAAGAGGGTATTTCATTCTTTTTCTGCTCGGCGATGAAGATTCCTCGTTTTTTTAATTCAGCGATCAAGTCCACATTATGAATTTCAAATACGAGGAAGGGGTTGTTGTCAATTTCCCGGCTTACCATATAGATGACAGAGGCTAGGTGTTTACAGGGGACTGCCCAATCGGGGCAGGAGCACTGCATCTTGAAATCGGTCCACTGATGGGGAAATACTTTTAGTCCGGCTTGTTCGGCAATGGTCAGTATAGCTGGATCCAACTCCCTATTAAGTAACTTTGAAATCAAAGTAGGCTTCTCTATGATCTTGTTGATCAGGGTATCGACCTGTTCTTCGAAAAAGGGAGGAATGATGATGTTCACCCTGTAAGGGGTGGCACGGCTACCCGATACTTTGGCGGTAATGGTGTTCTCTTTTATCTTCAGTGACAGTACATGCCCGCTACGGGCATAGGATGCGCCCCTGGGAAGACGGTTGTCGTAATCTACATTTTCCAGTGAGCGCAACCAATGTTCACCCCACCATGTTTTTCCGAATTGGATAGCCATAAATGATTGAAATATTTTTTAAATATCTGATTTATAAGAGACAAGTGCCGATTAATTATTTTAACCGATACTTGTAAAACAAAGGTAGAAATTTTTTGGGATTATTTGTTTCTTTACTTACTTGTCTTATTCAGCAATTTCAGATGGATGCCTATCTTCTTGTCGATTTCG
>JBAYRG010000028.1:0-16791 GCA_041676805.1 Proteiniphilum sp. | reverse complement strand
TAACCCCGGTGAAAGTAGTTTGGCAATCCGACAGTAAGGAGAATCAAGTAAAAAATACGGAAGTACTTCTCACAAAATTCGATGGACAACTATCGACCAGCGGAGCAGGCATGTGCGTGTTACGATCGGACGATGACCGGCAAGCCTCCGTTCTTCTCGATTTCGGGACAGAAATATATGGAGGGATTGAAATAGCCGCCGCGATAAGGGGCGAAAAGAGAGCACTGAAAGTGCGTGTGCGCTTAGGCGAATCGGTTTCTGAAGCGATGAGTAACGCGATAGACAACAGCGTACCGGGGATGAACTCCGCCACAAATGATCACTCATTAAGAGATTATACGTTGGAGATACCTTGGCTGGGCACCGTAGAGGTAGGCAATTCCGGATTTCGGTTTGTCCGGATAGATCTCTTAGACAAGGAGGTGGAGCTGCCGATACGGTCAGTAAGAGGAATTTTCCGATACAGGGATATCCCTTACTTGGGTTCATTCAAATGCGATAATGAACGGCTCAATGAAATATGGGAAACGGGGGCCTATACCGTCCACCTGAATATGCAGGAATACTTGTGGGACGGAATAAAACGTGACCGGTTGGTATGGTTGGGCGACATACATCCGGAGATCATGACCATCAACACCGTGTTCGGTGACCAGGAGGTGGTGAGGAAAAGTCTCGACTTTGGAAGGGATACCACTCCCCTACCCGGATGGATGAACGGGATCTCCTCCTACTCATTATGGTGGATCATTGCCCATCGCGATCTCTATCTCTATCATGGAGACCTGGATTATTTGAAAGCGCAGCAATCCTATCTCGTGGATCTGATCAACCAGATCATTTCAAAAATAGATAAAAACGGCAAAGAAAATCTGGACGGAGGACGTTTCCTTGATTGGCCCACGGCAAAAAATGAGAATGTCATTCATTCGGGCCTTCAGTCTCTCACGCTCATGGCCATGGAAGCCGGTGGAGATATTGCCCGATGGTTGAACGACAAGGAGCTCAATAAACTATGTGCGAAAACATCCGAATCGTTGAAAAAACATCGTCCGGCCGACCAGGGAAATAAACAGGCCGCCTCACTACTTGCTTTGGCCGGCATACTCTCTCCTGCCAAAGCTTCCCAAGTGATACTCAACAATGGAGCCAATGATTTCGCCACTTTCTATGGCTATTATATGCTGGAAGCCTTGGCCAAAGACGGCAAATACAGGGAGGCGATGGATATTATTTCCGATTACTGGGGAGCGATGCTCGATTTGGGTGCCACCACCTTCTGGGAAGACTTCAACTATGCCACACGCGTGAATGCGCTCCCTATCGACCAACTGCCCGAACCGTCGAAATTCAATATCCACGCCGACGGAGGCGATCATTGTTATGTCGGACTCAGAGCGAGCCTCTGCCATGGCTGGGCGTCCGGGCCTACCGCTTGGTTAACGGCACACGTGTTAGGTATCCAAGTGGTGGGAGCCGGATCAAAAGTAATCCGGATACAACCCAATCTGGGCAACCTCTCTTTCGCTGAAGGCACATTCCCTACTCCCTACGGAATAGTGACCGTGAAACATGTGAAACAACCCGATGGAAAAATAAAAAGTGAAATAGATGCGCCGAAAGAGATAAAAATTCTAAAAAACTGATCGTCAGAAGTAAATAGACAAAGATCGTCGCACGAAAACAACCCCCCATGACATGGACTGATATTGATCTGTTAATGAAACAATCTTTCACTAAAACGAAAGTAAAAAAAAATAATTCGGAAAATAATAGGTTTTTTGATTGTTTTGTTTTATTTTCGTCTCTTGAAAAGTTCTTTTTATGCACCTTTTTTTTTGTTTGCATCATCAAATTATCGCAACCCACTGTTAAACAGCATGATGGAAACTTTTCTAACGTGAATAGTTTAAGTTAAATTTAAAAAAGCAGAAAAATGAAAAAAACACTTTTTTTTCTATTGGTACTTTTTGGTATCACATGTTTTGTGTCGTGTGGTGATGACGGTGACACTCCTGTAGAAGATCCGGTTCTAACTTTAGGAATGCCTGACGGTAGCACATTACCTCAAAAATTAGAGTTTAGTTCCGATGCCGATTCTAAGAAGTTGAACATCGCATCAAATGGAGAGTGGAAGATAACTAAAACCGGAACATCCACCGACTGGCTGACTGTAAGTCCCGAATCCGGACAGTTGAATGGGACCATTACCCTTACTGCCGCCAAGAACTCCACTACCAGTAACCGGGATGTGGTATTAGTTTTCAGTCTAGGCGATAAGAGTTCTTTCTTATCTTACACCGTATCTCAGTTGGCTTTTGGTCCCGCTCTCTCCGTAACGCCGGTGGAGCCGGAAATCGTAACCGAAGCCGGTGGCAATGTCACATTTACCATCACAACAAATGCTGATGAATGGCAGTATGAAGTTGAAGGCGAACCCGAGTGGGTTACCGAAGAGAGCAAAAACGCCTCTTCACTCACGCTGGCTCTTGGCAAGAATGTGTCTGCCGAAAGGTCCGCGAAAGTCACTTTCAAACTGAAAGATTATCCGACGGTTACCCAAGTGGTCACTATCGTTCAGTCAGCTTTTGAGCCGACCCTATCCGTAACGCCTGCCCAACCGGAAACCGTACCCGTAGCCGGTGGTGATCTTACATTTACCATCGCCACAAATGCTGATCAATGGCAATATGAGATCACGGGCAACCCCGAATGGGTCACCGAAAAGAGCAAAAACGGCACCTCACTCACGCTGACTCTTGCCAAAAATCCGGCTGCCGAAAGATCGGCCAAGATCGTTTTCAAGCTCAACGATTATCAAGATGTTAGCCAAGAAGTCACTATTACTCAAGCGGAAAATGTAGAGGTACTGATCACGTTGAGTGCACCTGCCAATGCCTTCTCCACCAATTTATCGGCTAAATCCGAAATTGAATTCAAATGGGAAGGGAAAAATGTGACGCAAGGCTATAAACTTCTGATCAGCCCGAACAGCAATCTGTCAAATGCTGTCACAAGAAATATAAGTGAGGCTTCCACAAAAGTGCTCCCCTATGAATTGGATGCACTCTTGAGACAAGGAGGCGTGCCAAGCGGACAATCCATCACCCTTTACTGGAGTGTTGAGCCACAAAGTGCAAATGAGCAGCTGACCACCCCCGCCGACGTAAGAACCCTCACCGCAACACGGAGGGTCGATCCAACGATTGCTGCGGATATGTTGGATGTGGCTTTCTTCTTAGACGGAAGTGCAATTGATCTCTCGCCGATGAAACATACGGTTAAAACAGTGAGCTATAGCGACCCATTTACCAACTCTTTCAACGATCAATATAATCGTTCCATGGTTTCATTCAATCCGCCTCAAAACGGAACATCTCTTGGGGCAGAGAAAGGCTCTTACTACCGTATTGATTATATGAATAACTCTGAATTCAAGGACAAGCTTGCCAATGGACACTCTTTTGAATGTTTGGTGCAATTTGATGTCGATTACGCATCTGAAGTACGAAACTACGAAACCAAATTCTTCAGCACCCATGAGCAAGGAGGTACCGGATTCCTGATCGCAAATTCTAATCAAGGTACAGGACCGAATGGACTCACCTTCCTGCCCAATGTTCCTGCAGCCGATGGTGGTGCCAGTACCTGGAAATGGGCCAACTCACAAGTAAAACCTGACGGATCAACCTGGTATCACTTGGTGGGTGTTTGGGATAAAGACCTGGGGAAAGCCTATATTTACATCGACGGAGAACTCAAATCAGAAATTGATGCGGCCGGATTCTATAGACCACCGGTTACTTTAGAAACCTTTGGTTGGGTAGCTATCGGAGGTGATGCGGGTAACAATATAATTCAAAACCCATTTAAGGGGAGTCTCGCCATCGCCCGTATCTACGATAAAGCGTTAAACGCCACGGAAGTGCAGACTTTGTGGAACTATGTCAAATAAAATTTTGAGAAAGGGGTTACTTGCTGCCAATTCCAGCTCAAATGTTATATCTTTGTTTTTGATCATTGACAAAATAGGACAATAGAAAAAGGCAGTTCGCAACCATCCTTTTGCTCACCTGAACCGGGTGCGATTTCACCATAGAAACCGCATCCGGAACACAGGTGCTTCAAAGAAAATTCAATCATTCAGCCTGGAAGCGTCACCGGGCAAGATTACAAAACAGAAAACAATCTGCCCGCGTAAGATTATTTGCCGGGACAAAAAGAGGCGCATATATTTAGGTTCATCACCCACACATTTCAAATAAGCAGCGAATCGGTTGCTCCCATCTATAAAAACAATGAAAAAATTTACTCGTAAATGCGATATCGCATTCATCCTATTCCTGACGATTCTATTCGGGTTCTCTTGTAGTGACAAAAATGACAAAGCGGAAGAGCCCTATTTCTCGCTTGCCACACTTGAAGGAAATACCGCACAAACTAGTCTATTTGCCAAAATAGAAGGAGAGAAATTTTCTTTTCTTGTGAAATCAAATACTACCTGGACCATTTCGCCTTCCGGAGAAACGACTTCCTGGATAAATATCTCACCGGATTCCGGACAAGGAAATGGATCTTTTGAGATTACCGCAGCAGAAAATAAGGAATTCACCTCCCGGACCGCCCATTTTTCGTGTGTTGCCGACGGACAAGAATTTACGAAGATCAAAATTGAACAATATGGATTGACCCCCGCGATCAACGTTACTCCTACCTCCGTAGCAACATTTCCGGAGAGCGGTGGGAAGATAGATTTCACAATCAGTACAAACACCCTCGGATGGGAATATGTGATCTCTTCCGCCAGTGACTGGATAAGTGAAGTCTCCAAGACGGAAACCGAACTCACACTGAGTATCGCGGGAAATCCCAACCCGCAAGATCGTAGCACCACCATCACATTCACTTCGCTATCTACGCCTGAGGTTAAGAAATCCATCAATATTTCACAAGAGGCAAAAGAGGTCCTTCCGGTCGCTGACCTCTTGGACATCGTATTTAAAGCCGATGGGAGTGCCGAAGATATCTCCCCGTTGAAACAGACGGTTTCTACCATTGAAGGATCGACCATGTCAACGGTATTCAGCAATACCTACCAGCGTTATATTGCCCGCTATGCCCACTCTCTCGGCAGCTCCATCTCCGACGGATATTATAAGGTGGATTATACTTCTAATGAAACGGTAAAAAGCAAGCTCTTAGACGGGCATACCATGGAAACCGTATTCATGCTGGACGAAAGTAACCTACCCAACCTGGAATTGAAAAATTTCAGTTCTCATGAAGCGGGTGGCACCGGATTTCTGGTCGGGAACAATACAAGAGGAAACAGCATCTATTTCTTGCCTCATGTGGGAGGGAACTATATCTGGACCAACAGCACCATCGTCCCCCAAAAAGGCAAATATTATCATGTAGTCGGCGTTTGGAATAAATCCTTGGGAAAAACATCGATCTACATAAACGGAGAGTTGAAAGGGAGCACCTCTGCCAACGGAGAATTGACCCTTCCCTCATCCGGGCGCACCTGGTTTGGTATCGGCGGTGACCCTGCCAGTGCGACAACTGCTCAATCGGCCTGGAAAGGAGATGTGGTTATTGCACGTATATACGACAAGGCGCTCAGTGAGAAAGAGGTGACCCTATTGTGGAACGAGATCAAAGATTTCACTCCTTCTCCCGAAGAGATTCAATTAACCGATATCTCCCTGAATCCAAAACGGGTCATGACCGGTAGCAGCTATTCAATCAAGGGTGTTGGTTTTAAAAATGGAGACAAGATAAAAATGACCCCACTCGCCGGTGTGGGACAAGAATACACCTGCGAAGGAACTGTTTCGGGTAACTCACTGAAAATAATCATACCCGAGAATTTCACAACCGGGAAATATCGTTTTAATCTTATTCGAGGGAATAAAACGCTTGATCTGGGTTTTGCCACTTTAACGGTTGTGACAAGTTTACCGGAAGCGCCGGAAATAATTGCCCATCGCGGCTATTGGACATCCGGAACTTCACAGAACTCGATTGCTTCTCTGATAAAAGCGCAGGAAATTGATATCTACGGTACCGAATTCGATGTCTGGATCACAACAGATGGCGTAGTGGTTTTGAACCATGACCCCACTATCAACGGAGTAAACATTGAAAAATCGAGTTATGAACAGTTGAAAAATATCACCTTAAGCAATGGCGAAAAAATACCGACGTTGGCTGATTATCTGGAACAAGGAAAGAAGGATCCTTCCACTAAGTTGATTCTGGAGATTAAAACCCATAGCAATTCCACAAATAATAATCGAGTCACAACCGAATGTGTAAGGATGGTAAAAGAGGCCAACATGACGGATCAGGTTGAATACATCGCCTTCAGCTTAGACGTATGTAAAAAAGTACTGGCGGAACAGCCGGACGCCATTGTAGCCTATCTTAACGGAACCGAAACGCCGGAAGCATTGCATAAGCTCGGAATTAAAGGAATTGATTATAACCTGTCGGTACTACGCTCCAAGCCACAGTGGATAGATCAAGCTCAGGAACTGGGCATGACCGTAAATGTATGGACTGTTAATTCAGAGGCCGACCTGCAAGAGATGATTGACGCCGGAGTGGATTATATCACTACGGATTATCCCGATCGGGCCAAACAATTGATAGAATAGTTCTGAAACAATTGCATAAATATGAACTAATGTATTCAAGATGAAGAATTTGATATTAACATTTCTCCTCTGCCTATCTATTATTCCGGCAGTACAATCAAATAGTTCATTGCCCATCGTTCCCAAGCCGGCAAAGGAGAGCACTTCCGGTGAACAGGTCGATGTGCAAAAAAAATGGACCATTTTCATCTCCTCCCAATTGAATATTAGCGGGGAATATCTTTCTTCCCTCTTTAAGGAGTTTGATATCGAGGTTACTGACGCAGCCGATAAAAAGAGTGCGCTGATCGTTGTAAATGCAGACAAGAAACTCTCTAAAAATCCTGAGGCTTACCGGCTCCAAATTGGCAGAAAAGGCAAAATAACAATATCCGCCTCTTCCGAGAACGGGGTTTTATACGCATTCCAGTCATTAAGCCAGATAGTGAGGAGAGACGGCAACAGTGTGGCATTGCCTGTTTGCACCATCACCGATGAGCCGGCATTTCCATGGCGTGCTTTCATGCTCGATGAAAGCCGCCATTTTCATGGAATGGAAACGGTAAAGAAGTTGCTTGACGAGATGGCCCGTCTGAAGATGAATACTTTCCACTGGCATCTGGTTGACGATCCGGGCTGGAGAATTGAGATCAAGAAGTATCCCGAGCTGACGAAGATCGGCTCCCTGCGCGACTTCTCCCATAGGGATCTCACTCCCGAGAAATGGAAAGAGACATTTCCCGACAAAAAAATGTTTTATACGCAAGAGGAGATTGGCGAGATCGTAAGATATGCGACTGAGAGAGGGATAAAAATCATGCCCGAAATTGAAGTGCCGGGACACGCTTCGGCGGCCATAGCCTCCTATCCCTGGCTTGGCGCAAGTAGCAGCAAGGAGGGGAAAGGTATCTGGGGCGACCTTTACAATGTGACCGACCCCAAGGTTGAAGCGTTCCTGCATGACATTCTGGATGAGGTGATTGCCCTGTTCCCGTCGAAGCTCCTGCATATCGGAGGGGATGAAGCCGACTATTCGCACTGGCGGAATAACCCACAGATCGTACAATTTATGGAGGATAACGATATCCCCACATTTTCGGATCTACAGGTATGGTCAATCAACCGCTTCTCCAACTACCTCGCGTCGAAAGGGGTGAAAATGATGGGCTGGAACGAAATTACCGGAGACAATATCCGGAATGAAGCGCATATAGAGGAGGGGCAATCGGAAAAATTGGCCGAAGGCACCATCGTCCATTTTTGGGATGGCAATATCAGTCTGGCGAACAAAGCCATCGAAAAAGGGTACGATGTGGTGAACTCCAACCGTCATTTTACCTACTTAGACTATCCCTACGAAATGATTCCTCTCGAAAAGGCCTATTCATTCAATCCGATACCCGATGGTTTGGAAAAATCCAAGGAACCCAAGATACTCGGGACGGGCTGCCAGATGTGGGGGGAACAGACACCCAACGTCACCCGCGTATATTATCAAACCTTCCCGCGTCTTGCCGCTTATGCTGAAAATGGGTGGACGAAAGCAGCCGACAAAGATTACCAAGATTTTTGCCAACGGGTAAAAAACACCGAACGCCGTTGGCGGAAATTGGGTTATTTCAACCAACAGCCGTCGTTTTCAAAACAAGACGACACCTTCACACTCTGGCAATTGCCCTCTCAAATCAATACGATCGGGAACTCTTATGTGATCCGCACAGACAACCACAAGGTTATTGTGATAGACGGAGGGGTAAAGGAGGAAGAAAATTATCTGAGGGGATTTTTAGGCGCGTTGGGCAATGTGGTGGATTGTTGGTTTGTGACCCATCCCCATGCCGACCATATAGGTGCCTTGACAAAAATTTTAGAAGCTCCCAAAGGGATTGGCATACGGGAAATTTGCCAATCCACCTTCTCTGACAACCTGTTGAATTCGGAACCCGGCTCCAAAGAGGATGCCGTGAAATATTACGAAACAGCAAAGAAATCCGGAATAAAGTCCACTGAGCTGGCTCCGGGTATGGTTTTCACATTTGGCAACACCACCTTTAAGATCCTGGGGATTAAAAATGAAGAACTGGCGGGCACCAATCCCTATAACAATTCCAGCGTGGTAATAAGAGTATCTGATCCGCTGAAATCGGTGCTCTTCCTTGCCGACACAGGAAAGGAAGCAGGCGATAAATTGCTGAATGGCCCCTTTAAAGAGGAATTGGACTGCGATTACATCCAGATGTCGCACCACGGACAACAGGGTGTCTCCATGGATTTTTACCGCACGGTAAGATTTCGGGCCTGCCTGTGGCCTACCCCGACATGGGTCTATAATAATGATGGGGGGAAAGGATTCAACACCGCCCATCTGAAAACTATGGAGACCCGTGAAACGGTAGAGAAACTGAATATCACCGAACAGTACTTCAGTTTTGCAGGGTTGACAAAGATCGAATAGATATCCACCTGTCAAAAGTAAAAAGAGTACTCAGTGAAAATTGATCGAGGATGAAAATAGCCGGACCTATCTTACCCGGTGAAAGTCGAATAGCAATCAGACAATCGTAGCAAACAGGTGAAAAATACGGAATTGCCTGAAATTGCCGCGACGAGAATTTTAACAGCAAATATCATTTAAGTTAGTTTAAATATCATTTTACATAGTATAATAACCTGTTAGAGGGATAATTTTGCATTATATTTATTAACATAAAGATTTGTTGTCTGTAAATTTAATAATTAAGGGCTTCATTAATAATAAATTCAAATTAAATCGGATATATTCATATTTTTAAAACGAATCATTTTATGAGAGATTTCAGATTCTTTTTTTTAATTTTATCAACACTGTTGATAAGCTGTAACGGCAGCAGTGATGAGCAGTCAAATGAGTTTGACAAGCCTCATGATCCCAATAAGGCTGTCATAGTAGAAGGCATTGGCCCCAAAAAGGGGGGATTAGGCACAAAAGTTATTGTTAGCGGACACAATTTTGGAAATGACAAAGAGAAGGTGAGTCTTTTCTTTAATGACAAGGAAGCGTTGATAATAAGGGTACAAGACAATGCCATTTATGCGTTGGTTCCCAAACAGCCTGGAGAAAAATCGACCATTAAGGTAGTGGTTGACGACAAGGAAGCTGTGCTTGAGGATACGCAATTTCAATATTATATAAAAGCTGTTGTCACAACGGTGGCAGGGAGATGGAATGTGCAAGGCAATCCTCCGGTCGACGGACCTGCTTTGGATGCCACCTTCTATCGTCCCGCAAAGGTGGCGGTGGATGATATTGGGAATGTGCTGGTGGCGGATGACCAGACGGGAGCAAGGATGCGTTTGATCTCCACCACGGAAAATAAAATGACCACGGTACTGAACATGTCAGTGCCATGGAGTACCACCTTCAACGAACAATTCACCCACAATTATGTGATGGAGAGGAATGCGGGTCAACGTCCTATTTTATTCTATAGTATGAGTAAAGAGAGCAATTATATCGACTCGGAAATCTATTACGATCAACGGGATGAAAGCGGAAATTGGATATTCGGCTCCTTTGTGGCATGCGCCCTTGGCGCCGACGACACCTACGTTTATATGATGAGCGAGAGTGGCGAACGCTTCGTGCGCGTTCATCAGGAGACCAGGAAGGTAGAATTGATCGGCCAAAACATTCCGACAGGGAGATATTCCCATATGACCTTCAACGCCGTAGACCGTAAAATGTATCTCTCACTGGAAGCATCCGGGCGTATCATGCGTTTCGATCCGTATCACACACCCGCCGGCAGGAACACTCCCTGGATCACTTGGGATGACATGGAGTGGATTATTGGAACGGGGCTTAACTTAGGCACTTCTAAAGAGGGCCATGGTCGTGAAGCACAATTGGGCACACTCTGCGGATTGGGTTCTGACCATGAGGGCAATGTCTATATTTGCGACCAGAAGTTCCATTGTGTATGGAAAGTGGATCCCCTTCTCAATTGCACTGTATTTGCGGGTCCTCCCGCCGGTTCTCCTGTGGCAGGATACAGGGATGGGAAACCGGAGGAAGCACTTTTCAACCGCCCTTATGATATCACCGCCACATACGATGGGCTGATTTACGTGGCCGACACCTTTAATTATGTTGTGCGTTGTATATCCATCCAATAAATAACTTAAGATATCCAATGGAACGAGCATTAAAAGCGAGTTTCATAGGATATCTTTAAGAATAATATTTTAATCATATGAAAATGAAATTCAACAAATTAGTAGCATTTGCATGCTTTTTATTATATTCGTTTGCGGTATACCCCCAATCGAATATCAAGATTACCGGTGCGGTTACCGACAATACGGGCGAAACTCTGGTAGGTGTCACAATCGTTGCCAAATCAAACCCCAGCAGGGGAGTTGTAACCGATATCGATGGAAAATATGAAATCACTGTACCACCCAAGGATATACTGATCTTCTCCTATGTGGGATATGAAAGCAGAGAGGTACCGGTGGGAACCAAGGACAATCAGCTGATCAATGTGGTGTTGGAAGAATCCTCTGAAATGCTCGAAGAGGTGAGTGTGGTAGGTTATGGTACCCAGAGAAAGGTGAGCGTTATCGGCTCCATTTCCACTGTGAAACCGGATGAGTTGAATGTGGGAGGAATCACCTCGGTAACCAATAACCTTGCCGGTCGGATCGCGGGATTAATCGGTGTACAGTCCAGTGGTGAACCTGGATCGGATGTGTCTGAATTCTGGATTCGCGGTATCAGTACTTTTGGCGGGGGAAGCAGCGCCTTGGTGTTGATCGATGGGATTGATCGCGGCACCGCCGGCTTGAACGACTTGGCACCTGAAGACATTGAGAGTTTCTCGGTATTGAAAGATGCTTCGGCCACGGCAATATATGGGGCGCGGGGAGCCAATGGAGTTATTCTTGTCAATACCAGGCGGGGTGAGGATGGAAAGATAACGATTAATGCAAATTTCAAGAGCAGTATGGAGACCTTGCCAAGACTGCCCGATTACCTAAATGCCTATGATTATGCGGTGTTGGCCAACGAGGCAAGGGTAGTGAGAGGAGGGCTCCCAGTCTATTCACCCGAAATATTCGACATCATTAAATATGGGATGGACCCCGATCTTTTTCCCGATGTAAACTGGCAAAAAGAGATATTAAGAGAGCGGACTTGGGCCCAGCAAGGCAATATCAACATCTCCGGGGGGGGGAAACTGGCACGATACTACATGAGTCTGTTTTATCGCAGCAATGATGCCATATATAAACAGGAGGGGATGGAAAAATACCACTCCGATGTGCGTCGCAACCAATATTCGTTCCGCAGTAATATAGATGTGAACGCCACTCCCACCACCAAAGTAAGCTTGTTGCTCTCTGCCAAGTTGGTGGATCAAAATCGTCCCGGCTTGAGCAGTACCACTCAGATATGGAATTCGGTTTCCACTATCACTCCCCTGACAGTTCCGGTGATGTATTCAAATGGGATGTTCCCCTCCTATGGTTCGGGGAACAACACCTCACCGACAGTTTTATTGAATGAAACCGGTTATTGGGCAGATCGTTCCAATGCTATTGAAACGTTATTGACACTGGAACAGGACCTGGGTGTGGTATTGGATGGATTAAAAGCGACGGGGAGTATCTCTTTCGATAACGACAACAGCCATACCCAGGGGCGTACCAAGATGCCCGACTTGTATATGGCAGTCGACCGTAACTGGCAGACCGGGGATCTGCTCACCACTAAAACCGTGGTGGCCTCTCCCATGAATTATTCCAGCGGCTCTTACGGGCGACGTACTATCTACCTTGAAGGAAGGCTTAACTACGACCGGATATTCGATGAAAGGCATCGCGTGGGCGTCCTCTTTTTATACCAACAAAAAGATTATCAACGTACAGACGTATACGATGAACTCTCCTCTATTCCCAGGAGAAATCAAGGGATTGCCGGCAGGTTGACTTATTCTTTAGATGACATCTATTTCCTTGAGACTAATTTCGGGTATAATGGCTCCGAGAATTTCCCGAAAGGGCAACGATTTGGTTTCTTCCCTTCGTTAGCCTTGGGTTATTTAGTCTCTAACTATCAATTCATGAAAGATAAACTTCCCATAATCAATACATTAAAACTCAGATACTCTTTCGGGTTGGTAGGGAATGATCAATTGGCGAGTGCCGGTTCCACGGTTCGCTTTCCTTATCTGACCACACTCAACATGAATGCTGCCGGTTATTATTTTGGTGATATACTCAGTTATTATGGTGGCGTTACCGACAGTAAACTGGGCTCTACCGGATTGGTGTGGGAGAAAGCAAAGAAACATAACTGGGGTATCGACCTCACTTTATTGAATAACGCGGTAAATATTACATTAGATGCCTTTTTGGACCAACGCGACAATATTTTCATGCAACGTAGCACATTACCCGGGACATTGGGTGTGAGATCCACCATCTGGGGGAATGTGGGAAAGATGAAAAGTTGGGGATCCGACGGCACCATCTCTTATACCAAGAAGGTGGGTGATGTAACCCTTGAAGCACGCGGGAATTTCACTTTCACCCGGGATAAGATTTTAGATTATGATGAGGTGTCGCCAAGATACCCCTATCTGGCACAGAAAGGGAATTCTTATGGAATTACCAGGGGACTCATCGCGCTTGGCCTGTTTAAGGATGAGGATGATGTGAAGAACAGTCCCACACAATTCGGGAAAGTGTTGCCGGGTGACATCAAATACCAGGATGTGAATGGTGACGGGGTGATTGACAGTTACGACATAGTGCCCATCGGGAACGCCCGTATCCCCAGGGTCCAGTATGGGTTTGCCACATCCGCACAATGGAAAGGGTTTGACTTTAACATCTTCTTCAGAGGAGCGGGCAAGTCGGATTTCTTCTTCGGAGGATCAGGTTTTTATCCATTTAATGGAGAAAAAACAGGCAACGTGCTCACCATTGTGAACGATCAAAAAAACAGGTGGACACCGGCATCCTATTCGGGAGATCCTGCGACGGAAAATCCCAACGCGCGCTTTCCTCGCTTGAGTTATGGCAATAACACCAATAACAACCGTAATTCAACATTCTGGCTGGCTGATGCAAGCTATTTGCGATTGAAGACAATGGAGATAGGTTATACATTCCCGAAAGCGTGGACTCAAAAAATGGCCATGAACAGTTTACGTTTCTCAATCATTGGCGACAACCTCCATGTATGGGATAAAGTGAAGCTATGGGATCCGGAACAAGCCAGTGGGAACGGTGCCGTATACCCGCTGACCAGATCGTATACAGCTGTATTACAAATGTCGTTTTAAAACACAGATTTAAAAATTCATTACTATGTTACAAAAGAAAATATTAAGAAAACTGACAATACTTTCCACAAGCATTATTCTCACTATGGGGTCTGTGTTCTATTCTTCCTGTAATTTTCTGGATATCGACCCCTATATCACGGATCTATTCACACTCGACACCGTGTTTGCCAAGAAGGAGTATGCCGAAAAGTATCTCAATAATGTCTACACCTATGTGGTTGACTATGGCTCATGCCGAAGTAATTCGGGCAGAAATAATGTCACCATGCCCTGGACCCCCATCTCGGATGAAGCGGTATCAGGATATAAACGCGGTAGCGGCCAAAACTTTGCGGTATGGTCGAATAATGAGTTGACACCGGAAAACTATTATGGTTTTGACAACCGTTACGCCCTCTTTTACGAAGGTATCCGTAAAGCCAATACTTTCATCTCAAGAATTGATGAGTGTAAGGAGGCAGGACCTGTGCAGATATCCGAGTGGAAAGGCGAAGCCACCTTCATCAAGGCGATGTGCTATTTTGAGTTGATGCTGGCATACGGTCCCATCCCCATTGTGCCTGACTACCCGGTTGACTTCGATACCCAAATAAGCGAGTTGATGGTGGAGCGTAACACATGGGACGAATGTAGCGAATATGTGGAAAATTTATTAAAAAGTGCCATAGCGCTCCTGCCGGAATCTATCATGGATAAATCGGGAGTGGGAAGACCCAACAAAAATGCGGCAAGAGCTGTATTATCGCGTCTCACCTTATACACGGCCAGTCCATTGTTCAACGGTCAAAATGGTGAATTTGCCAGTTTCAGGACTAAAGCGGGTGAACCTCTGTTAAATCCTGAGAAGGAGATGGAAAAATGGGCGAAAGCCGCCGCCGCCGCCAAAGAATTGGTCACATTGAAACCCAATGACCTCTACACTGTGCCGGCCATGGAGAACACACCGGATGTACCTGTCCCCGCAAGTGAAAAAGGGAACTTCCCCGATGGAGCGGGAGGCATCGATCATTATCACTCCTATATCGATATGTTCAATGGAGAGTGTGTGCAGGCTTCGTCCAACATAGAGTTGTTATTTACCAAGCAAGGATCTGATGTGACGGAATATGGACGCTATTTGGATCCGGGAATGATCGACGGATGGAGTGGGAACTATTTTCCCCAGCGCATTGTAGACCAATACTATATGGCTGATGGGAGGGATATCAACAATGCAAGTGCGGCATACCCCTATGAGCAGACCGGATATACCGATAGGGATTCTACTTTCTCGGGTGACAGGATGACCAATGGATTTACTTTGTTGGCCGGTACACGGAAATGGTATGTCAATCGAGAAATACGATTTTACGCCACGGTGGCATTCAACAACTCATTCTATCCGTCGGTCTCCACCCCGCCCGATAAAATTGGAGCCGATGGCAAGGTGGCGAAATACTTTGCCAATAGCTTAAGTGGAAAGGAGGCTGCCGCGCAGCGCCCAGCAGCGCAAGGTGAAGAGTATGCGATGACCGGTTATTTATGTCGGAAATTCAACCATTACGAAGATTCGTGGATCTCTAACGGAAGAAGAAAGGCGAAATATGGAATACTCTACCGGATGGCGGAAGTCTATCTGAATTATGTGGAGGCAATGAACGAATTGGATGGCTCTTATACGGTAGATGAGGTAACTGTTTCACGCGACCAGGCGGAGATGAAACGCTGTTTCAATCTCATCCGCCATCGGGTAGGATTACCCGGCATTACCGATGCCGATGTGGCCAATCAGCAAAAGATGAGGGAATTGATCGCCCGGGAACGTCTGCTTGAAATGATGTGGGAAGGAAGGCGCTATTTCGACACACGCCGCAACAAAACCGCCATAGCTCATGAGAATGAACCAATCATGGGTCTCGACGTGAGTGCCAAGACACAGAATCAGGAGCAATTCTATAGCATTGTAAAGGCTAACGAAAGGCCCTTTCTCTACAAAGTATTCACTACTCGTCAAACTTTCTGGCCCATACCCAAGAGTGAGATAGACAAAAACTACAACCTCATCCAAATGATTGGATATTAATTCACGTAATAATGATTATTAGTAAAGTTAATCATATGAAGACAAATAGGATAAATGCGAACGGAGTGATGCCAATCATTATGTTTTGTTTGATTTTGGCATTCGCATCCTGTTCTAATGATGTTGATTTTGGCGAACAATATAAGAAAACAATATATATTGTGAACAGTAACAACTTGTTGTATGTGGGAGAGCATTCTTTCGAGGTTGAACAAGATGTGATACCGATCTCAGTATACTGTGCTTCTACCAAGCCCATTGACAAGGACTTACAGGTAAGATTAAAAATCGACCGGTACGCGTTGGACTCGTTGAATACCATTCAACAAATGGCAGATCCCTCTTATATAAACAGGGTGATGCTCCCTGAAAGCAACTATCAATTGGATGGGGAGCAATATGTGACCATCCAGGCCGGGAAACAATATGGGGTATTGAATATTCCGTTCAATTTCAGCGGGTTGGATCCTTCCATACCTTATGTACTCCCTGTATCTCTGGTCTCCAACAATGCGGACTATGAGATCAATTCCAAGTTGGGATTGATTGTGTACCAGATTGAAATGATCAATCAATATACCGGAGATTATAATGGCAGTTCACAAACCTCACCGACAACTATTGTAGGAGTCCAACCCACATTAAAGGCACTGTCGGTCAATAAGGTGAGAATGCCTATCCATAATCTCTCCGATAGCGAGGAGTATCTCCTTACCAATTTCATGGTATTGACAATAGCCGCGGACAATAGTGT
>JBAYRG010000027.1:0-16927 GCA_041676805.1 Proteiniphilum sp. | reverse complement strand
ATCACTCAACAGACAAATTACACCCTTGCTTTCAGCAAAGAGGTGGTAGATCTTAGCGATGCCGTGACCATTCGAGTGACCGATACCGATTTGAAACAGGTGTTAGACCAACTGTTGACGCCCCGTAATATCGGTTACGAATTGAGAGACAACAAAATTTATATCTTTGAGAAGCCGCTAACTGCTCCTCAAGCAGGACAGGCCACACAGCAGGACATACGCCTGAGCGGGCGGGTGATCGATGAGAATGGTGACCCGGTTATCGGTGCCAATATTGCCATTCCGGGTACTGCGATCGGTACGATTAGCGATGCTGATGGGAATTTTTCGTTGACGGTGCAAAAAGGAGCTACAATCCGTGTTTCCTATATTGGCTATCTGGAACAACAAATTACAATTACCAATCAAACCGCACTCAATGTGCTGCTGCAGGAAGATACAGAACAACTCGAAGAATTGGTGGTAATCGGATATGGTGTGCAGCGAAAGAGCGTGGTAACGGCAGCCATCAGCCGTGTGACCGCCGAAGAGCTGAATACCAACCGCCCCTCGCGTGTGGAAGACGCGTTGAAAGGGAAAGTGTCAGGGGTGCAGATCACCCAGAGTTCAGGTCAACCCGGTTCCGACTCCAAAGTACGCATCCGAGGTATCGGTACGGTAAATAATAGTAATCCCCTCTTCATTGTGGATGGTATGGAAGTGGGGGGAGGCATCGACTACCTGAACCCGATTGACATACAATCGGTGGAAATATTGAAAGACGCTGCTTCGGCTGCTATTTATGGTACCCGTGGTGCCAATGGGGTTGTGTTGGTTACCACAAAAAGTGGAACTGCTACAGGGAAACCGGTGGTGAACTATGATATGACTTACGGATGGCAAAACCCATGGAGGTTGAAACAGGTGTTGAATGCTACTGAATATATGATCCTGATGAACGAGAACAAGCTGAATGACGGTAATGCCCCAATCTATTCCAGCGATGCCATCAAGAAAGCGGGAGAGGGAACCAACTGGCAGAAAGAGACCTTCAATTACAACGCCCCGGTACAAAATCACCAGGTAAGCGTCAATGGAGGTAATCAACAGGGATCCTATTTCCTCTCTTTCGGTTATTTCAAGCAGGATGGTATTGTCGGTGGCAACTATGGCGTATCGAACTTCGAGCGTTACAGTATCCGAAGCAATTCCAACTATCAGATATTTGAAACCAAAGACCGCTCTTTCCTCAATAAGATGAGAGTGGGCGTAAACGTGGGTTACTCGAGGACCAAGAGCACGGGAATCGACCCCAACTCCGAATATGGGTCTATCCTGGGAAGCGCATTGGGCTTCGACCCGACGATACCCGTCTATGCCCCTGACGACGCGACGGCCAACCAGATACTGGCTGATCATCCCAATGCTGTGGTGGACAAAGAGGGAAGAGTCTATTCCGTCCCTCCCGGAGGATTCCAGGAGTTGGCAAACCCGGTCGCTTTCTTAAACCGCCCTCGCTCGGAAAGGGGAAACGCGGATAAAATCGTGGGCACCTTCTTCGGAGAAATTGATATTCTGCCTTCGTTGAAATTTAGAAGCAGCTATGGCGTCGACTTGGCATTCTGGGGTAATGATGGATATGAATTTCCCCATTTCTTGGCTTCCCAAGGTAAGAATGTTACCCAAAGTTCGGTATGGAGCGAGATGAACCGTGGTTACAAGTGGCAGATTGAAAACTATTTTACATGGACCCGCAAATTTGCCGATCTGCATAACTTGACAGTGATCGCCGGACAGTCGGCCATGAAATATACATGGCGGCAATTGGGCGGTAGCGATTACGACCTGCTCGAGCTGGATCCCAATAAAGCACATATAAACTCAGCGGTTGGAGACAGGGACAATGAACGTGTCTACGGAGGTATCGGAGGCATCGATTTTGAGTCTTTGGCTTCCTATTTCGGACGTATAGATTATGGCTATGGCGATCGCTACATGGCACAAATCACGCTGCGCCGAGATGGTTCATCCAAATTTGGACCGCAAAATAAATGGGGGCTCTTCCCTGCCGTCTCACTGGGATATAATCTGATGAACGAACCCTTTATGGAAGATATTCGTCCCGATTGGTTCGATATACTCAAACTACGCTTCTCTTATGGACGCAACGGTAATGACAATATCGGAAACCTGCGATATGCTGCTTTTATCGACAGTGGGCAGAGTTACTATTTCGGAGGTGGCTACAACGTGGGAAGCTCCTCGAAATCGGGTACGATGCAAGACGGACAATCGCCCGCGGCACTTCCTAACGCCTTTTTGGGATGGGAGAAATCGGAACAGACCGATATCGGATTCGACGCCTATTTCTCGCGTAACAGGTTGTCGGTCGGCTTCGATTATTTCAAGAAAAAAACTATCGGCATGTTGATGGATGTACCCATCCCGGGATATGTAGGACAAGGTGCACCTGTGGGAAATGTGGGAACGATGGAAAACAACGGGATTGAAATAGAACTCGGCTGGAAGCAAAGCATCGGTGA
This sequence comes from Proteiniphilum sp., assembly GCA_041676805.1. Lineage (GTDB taxonomy): Bacteria > Bacteroidota > Bacteroidia > Bacteroidales > Dysgonomonadaceae > Proteiniphilum. The sequence continues at coordinate 14,405 of JBAYRG010000027.1, read as the reverse complement.
TTTCAACTATTTTATCAGTGCCAACGCCTCTTATATGAAAAATAGACTGGTGAAACTGGGTAACGAATCCGGTGAACAGATCTATGAAAGCGCAGGTGCTTCCGGTGTAGGTGATTTTATTAAAGGAGAAAATGGAGAGGAATGGCCCTTCTTCTACGGCTATAAAACGAATGGTCTTTTCCAGAATCAACAGGAGATCGATACTTATGTAAATAAAGAGGGTGAAAAAATGCAACCCGATGCCCGCCCCGGCGATGTCCGTTTTGTGGATTACAACCAGGATGGAATCATCGATGACAAAGACCGGACAAAAATTGGAAAAGGAGCGCCTGATTGGACCTTTGGCACTACGTTGGGAGCTGAGTATAAGAATTTCGACCTGAACCTCTTCTTCCAGGGTGTAACCGGAAATGATATCTTCGATTTTGCCACACGGGGTGATATTCCTTCGATGAACCGTCCGATATGGACTCTCGACCGTTGGCACGGTGAGGGGACTTCCAATAAGATTCCCCGGATGACGGAGAGAAATCTCAACAGGAACTGGCGTTCGTCCGACCTTTTTATCAAAGATGGTTCTTACCTTCGACTGAAAACAGCCCAATTGGGTTATATCCTGCCGGCTGCATGGACCAAGAGAGTCTCCATTCAGAAATTGAGAATGTTTGTCTCTGGCGAGAATCTGCTTACCTTTACCAAATACCAAGGGTACGATCCGGAGATTTCTACGGGAGAATATACACGAATTGGTGTGGATCGTGGAGGTTATCCGCAGGCGAGAAACGTCTCTGTGGGAGTTAATATCTCTTTTTAATGAATTATAAATCAGGATAAAATGAAAAAATATACATTTTTAATATCGTTGCTTATCTTTGTGGGGTTTATCGCGATGACCTCCTGCGGCGATGATTTTTTGACTGCCAGTTCTACCGAGAAAAAATTGGCGGGCGAGGAGGCAACCGAAGAAGTGATCCTTGCCAATCTGGCATCGGCTTATCAGATCTTGTTGTTCGACAGTTACGCGAACCAGAATTATAATAGCGTGCTACTGATGTCTGACCTGCGTTCGGATGATATCTACAAAGGTGGGGAAAATCCTGGTGACCAGGCACAGTTATACCTTCTCTCCACCTTCAATTCCAACAGCAGGGAGACCTTGGGCGGACTTTGGAGTATCTATTTCACCGGACTGGCACGCGCAAATAACGTGCTGATGGCCTGTGAAAATGTGGCAGACGTGAGTGAAGCCAAACTGAACCAATATAAAGCGGAAGGACATTTCCTGCGTGCTTATTACACGCACCTGCTTTGGAAATTCTGGGGTAATATCCCTTACTTCGAAGAGCCGTTGGATAAGTCCCCGTTTATGGCACCGCAACTCGAAGCCGATGAGATTTATGAGAAAATTATGATGGATGTCGATTTTGCCTGTACCGACGGATACCTTCCGATGAAAAGTACAGAGATCGGAAGGGTGAACCGGGCTGCCGCCTTGATGCTGAAAGCCCGCGTAGTCCTTTACCAAAAAGATAGTGCCAAATATCCGGACATAACCAGAGAGATGGCGGCGATCATTAAGAGCGGGCAGTATGACCTGTTTGAGGATTTTGAGGCTATGTGGCTCGATGAGAATGAATTCTGTAAAGAATCCATTTTCGAGAGTAACCAGCTGCCCGAAGGTAAAACATGGGGTAGCGGATGGCAAGGGTATGGCACCAACCTCCCCGCCTTTATCTCGCCGAACGAATTAAAAGACCCGGCTAACGTATTCAAAGGTGGTTGGGGATTTGGACCGGTACGGCCTGAGGCTTATTCCATATACGAAGCGGGTGACACCCGCCGCGACGGTTCCATTACCGACTGGACCAACTTCGAGTACAATACGAACCGCTTCCAGAATACGGGACTGTTCATGCGCAAATATGCCGCCCGTGAAGGCTACAATCCTCCTCCAGGCGACCAGGACCTGAACTATGCCAATAACCTGCGTATTTTCCGCTATGCCGAAACATTGCTGAACTATGCCGAGTTGCTGGCTATACATGGACAATCGCCGGTAGACGGAATTACCGCACAGGAGTGCCTCGACAAAATACGTTACCGCGCTTTTGGTAGGGCAGCTTCAATCGCCGCCACAGCCGAAAATATCAAACTGGAGCGTAGGCGAGAATTCCTGGGTGAAGGGATGCGCTTCTGGGATTTGGTGCGCTGGGGTGATGCCGTACAGGTACTTACCGAAGTGAATGAAGAATATGGTGCTACTCGTACCTTTGCCGAATGGATGAAACATATTCCAATTCCTCAATCGGAGATTGATAAAACCAAAAATACCGATTTTGAATTGAAACAAGTCGGTCAATGGAATTAAAAATATAATCCTATGAAAAAAATATATGTAATACTCCCTCTGTTGCTCCTGTTTGTATGGGGAGCATGCTCACCCGAAGAATATGACCGGCTGGATCCTAACGCGACACCGCAAGTTTCGGGATTGGAAGATGCCATTGAGATAACAGTCGACCAGGAAACCAATACCGCTATCTTCACACTCAATAAGGCCGGATACAATCCTGTCTGGATTTTTGAGGATGGCAAATATTCTGCCGAAAACGGCTTTCAAAAAATATTTCCCAAAGCGGGTGAATATACCGTTGAAATGAAACTCTCCAACCGTAACGGAATGAGCGACGGTTCGATTACGAAGGGATTCCGTATCGACAAATCATTGATGTCGGGTTTTGGAGGCTTTGTATATGATTCCGGCTACAATATCTGGAAAACCGCCACGGTAAATACACCTACCTTCTGGTATGCTACTCCCGACTGGCAGCAAATTGATGATCCCGCCTACGCACTGAACGGATCCACCTATACAGTTTCATTGTCTAACGCCACCTCGCAGACCTGGCAGGCACAAATGGCGCTGGTGACAAATATAAGCACCAATGCCGCCACGCACTACGACTTTTCGGTGATCCTGACTGCCTCGAAGGCCCATCCACACGTGATGGTGAAACTGACGGACGCCAACGACGACGGTTCTTTCTTCTTTGAACAGACAATTGAACTGGAGGCGAATCAACCCACCTGCTTCTGGATGAGTGATATGCCGGGCATCGATATGGCGAGCGTGAAACTCGTATTCGACTTTGGAGGTAATGAGGCAGGTACGGAAATGAGCCTGGAAGATGTAGTATTTAAAAATCATGCCGATGACGACGGAACAGTAGTGCCCGAGAAAGACGCGTTCAATGAAGGGCGTGACCTCTCCGGTGGTGAATATGCGACCGGTATCGTGGGGAAATGGACATGGGAACCATCGGTACAAGGCCATTTTGGTTGTGGAGGATCTCCTGATAATCCGTTAGAATGGTGGAGTGCTCCGGCCAATGATAAAAAAGATTGGGGATTGTATGATGATACAATGACCTTCGGTGCGGATAAGTCTTATCTCTTCGATCCGGGTGAAGGAGGAGAACTCTACGTCAATAAAGACTGTAGCTTCCATTCCGATCTCTATCTTGGTGATGGCAATGACTATCTGGTCCCTGTAGATCCACAGGCAGCCACCTATGCCCTTGTGGAGGAAGCGGGATCCTACTACCTGCAATTGCCACCCCAGACCCTTTTCTCTTATATGCCTTCGGATCAGGTTTACAACAATCCGAAATATAAGATCACACGAATGACGACCACCATGATGGAGCTCGTATCGCTGGGTGATGGAATTTCGTGGAAGTATCGTCTGAAAAAAATAGATTAATTGCTGAATCCATACCTGGGTAGTGGTTGATAGAACCTGCTACTCAGGTATCTTTTTTCAAAAACAATGAATAGAATGATCGACTTAATAGTGATTCCGTTACTGGTTTTGCTCAGTTGTGGAAGCAACCACAATGAGCCGGAACCAAAACCCACCAATGTGGCCATTTCAGTCTCCCCCGAGACGTTAAATTTGGCTGCTTCGGCAAGTGCTGAGAATATTAGTGTGAATTCAAACGTTGAATGGGGTGTTTCATCAGATCAGGGTTGGTGTAAAGTCTCTCCCTCGGGAGGGGTGGCCGGAAATGCCGTTGTAAGAGTCACGGCAGAGAAAAATTCGTCAGAAGAACCGCGTGCCGCCACGCTTACCTTTATGTCGGGCACCTATTCAAAACAATACTCCGTGGAGCAAAGAGGAGCTGTACAGCTGATTGATATTCCCGATGCCGCATTTAAGGCTTATTGCATTGCCAATTTCGATGCCGACAAGGATGGAGAGGTCAGCGAAAAGGAAGTAAGGGAAATTACAACACTCGATGTGGGTTCAAAAGGTATTGCTTCGTTACAGGGAATTGAAAAATTTGTGTCGCTGACTTCCCTGAATTGTCAAAATAATTCACTCCAGACAATCAATATATCCGGACTGAAATCGTTGAAATCGCTGAACTGCGCGGGAAATCAATTGCAGGAACTGGATATCCGTTTGAATCTGAACCTGGAGAACCTCGATTGTACTTCCAACCCTTCCCTGGAAAGAGTTCTTGTCTGGACAGGTTTCATGCCAACAGACAGATTCAAGAAACCGGATCATGCCACCTATCTCTATCCCGAGATAGCCACACCTCCCGGTTACCGCTTAGTCTGGCAGGATGAATTTAATGAGGCACGACTCCCGGACGGTAAGGCTGTGCTGCCCAATACTGCAAAGTGGTATTATGAAACTGCTGAACCGGGATGGGTGAATAATGAAAAACAAAAGTATGTCGCCGGAGTTTTTCAGGGAGATACCGTAGCCTCCATCTATGATGGAACATTGAAGATTGTTGCCAAGAAGCAAGGAGACATCGTTATTTCCGGACGTCTCAATACCAGTGAGAGTTGGACTTATGGTTATTTTGAGGCCCGTTTAAAGGTGCCCGGAGGAAAAGGAACATGGCCCGCCTTCTGGATGATGCCGAAAAACTTTAAGAATTGGCCCGACGACGGAGAGATCGATATCATGGAATATGTGGGGTACCGCCCCAATGTAGTACAGTCGTCGATCCATACGCAGGCATATAATCATGTGCAGCATACCGAAAAGACTGCCACCAAAAATATCCAGAACGCCGAAACCGAGTTTCATATCTATGCTACGGAATGGACGCCCGATTATATCAAGGGATTTGTAGATGGTGTGGAATATTTCCGTTTCGACAATGATAAAAAAGGAAATAAAGAGACCTGGCCGTTCGACGCTCCGTTCTACCTGAAACTCAACTTGGCCTGGGGAGGCGATTGGGGAGGAGCACAAGGTATTGACGAGACCAAATTGCCTGCGACGTACGAAATTGATTGGGTGAGGGTGTTTCAGAAAAATTAAATCAATCATAAGAGTTTATATCGAATAAGATTTTAGATGTTTGATTACCAATTATCTTATTCCTTCATCAATATAATATCTATAATAAACGAATGAAAAAAATCAGTTTTGTACTCCTGGCAGTGACCCTATTGGGTGCCTGCAACGGAGGGAATAAAAAAGTATCCGGCTTTGATTTAGATGTCGGCATTGAGAAAAAAATAGACAGTATTATGTCGCGGATGACCCTCGAGGAAAAAGTAGGGCAGATGGCACAATTTACTGTCGATGTGATCGGGAAAGGAGGGAATCTCTATTTTAGTGACGAGCCTTTTGAAGTTGATCCAGCCATGCTCGATACGGTGATCGGTAAATATAAGGTGGGTTCTATCCTGAATACAGCCAACAACCGAGCCCGCACCACCGAGGTATGGGAAAAAACGATCCGGATTATACAGGAACGGGCACTGGCAGAGACAGGTATCCCCGTGCTGTATGGTATCGACGCCATTCATGGGACCACTTATACGGCAGGATCTACCCTTTTCCCGCAAGGCGTGGGGATGGCCGCCTCCTTTAACACCAATCTGATGAAAGAGGGTTCCCGTATCACGGCCTATGAGACCCGGGCAAGCAATATTCCCTGGACTTTCGCGCCTACCATGGACCTGGGAAGGGATGCCCGCTGGTCACGCCAATGGGAGAGCTATGGTGAAGACGCCTATCTCAATGCCCAAATGGGACTGGCCTCTACACTCGGTTTCCAGGGAGATGACCGCAATAATGTATGTAGCCACCGTATCGCGGCATGTGTGAAGCATTATATGGGTTATGGAGTGCCTGTTTCGGGTAAAGACCGCACGCCGGCCCTTATCTCGGAGAGCGAATTGCGTGAGAAATATTTTGAACCGTTTCGCACCTCTATCGTGGAGGGAGGAGCTCTTTCACTGATGGTCAATTCGGGTATCATCAATAACGTTTCTACCCACGCTGATTATAGATTAATAACCGAATGGGTGAAAGAGGAGCTTGCCTTTGATGGGGTGATCGTGACCGACTGGGCCGATGTGCAAAATCTGCTCTCACGCGACCGGATTGCCACAGATTATAAGGAAGCGGTGAAGAGGGCGATCAATGCCGGCATCGATCTGGTGATGGAGCCGTATAACCTGGTATTTTGTCCCACTTTGGTAGAACTTGTGGAAGAGGGTGGAGTGCCTATGTCACGGATCGATGATGCGGTGCGCAGGGTATTGCGGTTGAAGTTTCGTCTGGGGCTCTTTGAGCGATCTTACTGGTCACGCTCGGAATACCCCGATTTCGGTAGCAGCGAGAGCGAAGCGGTAGCAAAAGCGGCTGCGGATGAGTCGATCACCCTGTTGAAAAATGAAAATGGCATCCTTCCGTTGCCGGCCAATGCCCGCATTCTGGTGACAGGCCCTAATGCTCACTCCATGCGTACCCTCAACGGAGGATGGAGCTACTCGTGGCAGGGAGAAAAAACCGAGGAATTCGCGCAGGACTACAATACCATCTATGAGGCGCTGCAAAATAAATTCGGTGCTGCCAATGTAAGATACGAACCGGGGGTCACCTATAAGATGGATGGACAATATTATGAGGAGAATTCGCCCGAGATCGGAAGAGCGGTAGCAGCCGCGGCAGGTATTGATTATATCGTGTTATGTGTGGGCGAGAATTCCTATTGTGAGACACCCGGTAATCTGGATGAACTGGCCCTGTCGGAAAATCAGACAGCACTTGCACTGGCGCTGCAAAAAACCGGAAAACCGGTAATAGTGGTGTTGAATGAAGGGCGTCCGCGCCTGATCCGTAAGATCGAACCGGATTCAAAAGCGATACTCCAACTTTATCTTCCCGGCAATTTCGGGGGAGACGCGTTGGCCGATATCCTTGCGGGAGTAGTAAACCCGAGTGGAAAATTACCCTATACCTATCCGAAATTTGAGCAAGGGCTGATCACTTACGATCATAAACCAAGCCAGAATATCGATGGGAAGATGGAAGGTGCTTACGATTATGGAGCGCAGACGTCGGTACAGTATCCGTTTGGATTTGGACTAAGTTATACCACCTTTGAATATGCCAATTTGAGGGTAAACCAGCCTGATTTTGTGTCGGGTGACCTGCTGACGGTAACCGTGGATGTCAGGAACAGCGGGAGGGTAACCGGTAAAGAGGCTGTACTGCTTTTCAGCAGCGATATGGTGGCTTCCCTTTCACCCGACGTGCGTCGCCTGCGTGCATTTGAGAAGATATCGCTTGAACCGGGAGAAACTAAAACCGTTACACTACAACTGGCTGCCGATGACCTTGCCTTTGTCAATGAGAAAGGAAAGTGGACGCTTGAAGCAGGCGTGTTCAAACTACAGGCAGGCGATCAGATTACGATGATTAATTGTACGAAAACCCATATTTGGGACAAACCCAATAAGTAGAGTAGAGTTTTAGGTAGAGTGAAAATCAAAAAGTCGATGAACCGGTTACCCGTCCATATAAAATGACGGGTATACCGGTTCTTTTGATTTGCCCTGCTGTATGATGCAAAAAAGAATAATTGATGTTGACGAACAATCACTTTGTTGAAAAAATTGGATTTATTGTTAAAAAAATAATAACTTTGTGCATCATTCATCTCAATATGATTCATTATGAAGAAGAATCAATCTTCCTATATTCTATCCCCGGAAAATTATATCCGTCAGAGGGCCCGCAATCTTCCTGTTTTTAAATGTTTTGTCAATGAAGGCTGGGAAGAGTCCAGTATTGCGCATGTGGTTGTTGCCCGTAACCATATCAACGGGAATATCACATGGTGTTCCTATCTTGTCGACTTGGGATGCCTTGGAGTAAAAGATACGATGTATCAATTCAATGTCCCGGAGTATGAGTTTGATGAGTATAAGAGTGAATTAGAGGTCAATTTCGATATCATAGAAATCAATTATACTGTAGCACATAATATTATCTATGCCGGATGGGAATATGCGAAGGAGATTGGTTTTGAGCCCCATAAAGATTTTTTATCCATCACCTCCTATATGCTTGAGGAGGATAATGACGATATACCGTTAATCGAAATAACATGTGGTGGTGAAAATGGGAAGCCAATCTTTGTGCAAGGCCCTTTTGAAGATGATACAATGGCCAGGATGATTATCAATAGGTTGGAAAAGAAATTGGGCGCCGGTAATTTCGATTGTCTCCTGGCAGTGGATAATCCCATGGGTGATTCTTATCCTGATGACGATGAATGGGATGACGAATGGGATGACGATGAGTGGGATGATGATGACGAATGGGATGACGAAGGATTTGAGGACTTCCTGGATGACCTGGACGATTTCCGCGAAGAATATGCCGGAAATAGTCATGAAGAAAATGTGGCGATTTTTCTGGAACTGACACAATATTTAGAGGAAATGGATTCCGATGATGAAGCATTTGACGATGACCGGGATGATCTGTCTCCGGACGAAGACAAACGTCTGGCAAGGGTGGAAGCGCTGGCCGATCTTTTGTACCACGATTTTGTCGATTTTAAGGATGTGAGCAAAAAACTCCGGAAGTGGGATAAAGAAACTCATGATTGCACTGTCACAAATGCCGCTTTTAGCCGGATGCTTGGATTACAAGACGAGGTTGAAATTGAATATGAGGATTTGTCGTATCTGACAAAAGAGATGGAAGATGCGAAGTTGATGCAATATGTGCGGGAAAAGTGGGGCGAACTGCCTTATGTTACCTTTCTTGAGTTGCTGGATATAGATGATCTGGAAAAAAGAAAGGATAAAATAGTGCGGGCTCTCAAACAATATCCCGATCATCCACTTCTGAAAATGGAAGAACTGACAACAAGGATGGGTGAAAGAAGAGTAAAAGAAAAAGAATTATCATTCAAATCCTTCTTTGGTAGCAGAAATGAAATCACTTCTACTGAATATTTGAGATTACAGACCTTGAGGCTTCACTATTTTATCGAAAATTTTGATCTGGTAGGGATAGAAAGTTTAGTCCTTTTCAGTAATCCTGAAAATACTCCCTACGGTGAAGATTTCATTCAGTTTATTCCCATATTATTTGCCGCAAGAATTTCTGTCTTGAGGTTGTTTCTTTTGCAAAAATGAACTCTTCCCTGAAAATCCCATTTCCCTTTGAACATGCCATTAATCTTGCAGTTGAAGGTAATAATTTTGAGAATGGTTTTGACAGGAAAAGAGAGGTGAGAGATAAACTTAATTAAACTGGCGAGTAGCTTCAGCTACTGATTCGCATAAAACGATACATTATTATGGCAATTAACAGAAGACAGTTTTTAAAGACTTCTTTGGCAGGAAGTGCAGTGGCATTCGGTAGTAAACTGGATGCGATGGGGAGTATAGTGCCGGATTCGGGGTCATCGGATAGCTTCAATGAGCATAACCCTCCGGCTAAGGGAAAATCGGTGTTGGGACTTCGTTGTAATCCCATCCCGACAGTGCGTGTCGGGGTGGTAGGATTAGGGCGTGGTGGTGGCGCTGTAAACAGGCTGAGCAAGATTGAAGGTACTGAAATTGTAGCCTTATGCGACCTGGATCCGGAACGGATGGAGAAGAGCCAGCAAACACTCCGGAATAATCAACGAAAAGAAGCGGCGGCATACACCGGTGAAGAAGACTGGAAAAAGATGTGCGAACGGGATGACATCGATCTGATTTATAATGCTACTCCATGGGAATTACACGTGCCTATCGCCCTATACGCAATGGATCATGACAAACATGTGGCAATTGAGGTGCCGGCAGCACTGACCGTAAAAGATTGTTGGGCTTTAGTGGATAAGGCGGAAGAGAAGCAGCTGCATTGCATGATGCTCGAGAACTGTTGCTATGATTTCTTTGAGTTGGCTACTCTCAATATGGCGCGTATGGGACTGCTGGGAGAAATTATACATACCGAAGGAGCTTATATCCATGATTTGCGAGACTCGAAATTCAACAGCTATTACAAACACTGGCGACTGGAATATAGTAGATATCATACTGGGAATCCCTATCCAACACACGGTTTGGGCCCTGTCGCACAGATAATGGGTATAAATCAGGGAGATCGTATGGAATATTTGTCATCGGTATCTACAAACCAGTTTGGGTTGGCCCTTTGGGCAAAAGAGAATTTAACGGATGATGAACGCATTACCTTGTCAGACCGGTATATGCTGGGAGATATGAATACTACGATTATTCATACGGCCATGGGAAAAAGTATAATGATTCAACATGATACCACCTCTCCACGTCCTTATTCACGTATTCATCTGGTGCAGGGAACAAAAGGAATGGCGGTGAAATATCCCGAAGAGAAGGTGGCCATCCAACCCGATACTCATTCATTCCTGCAAGAAGGAAAACAGAAAGAGATCCTGTCTCAATATGAACATCCATTGAGCAAGTTCATTGGTGAACAGGCAAAACAGGTGGGTGGTCATGGAGGTATGGATTTCATTATGGACTGGCGACTGATCTATTGCCTGCAAAAGGGTTATCCTCTGGATCAAAGTGTATATGATGCCGCGGCATGGTCCTCCCTGGTAGAATTGACAGAGAGATCTGTGTTGAATAAAAGCTGTTCAGTGGCTATCCCCGATTTTACCCGTGGCGCATGGAAGAATTATCATCCCTGGCCCGTAATTGATATGGATAGGGTGTTACATGGTTGAAGTTGACTTTTTTGTTAGTCCAAAGGAATTCCGGAGAGATCCGGAGTGCTGATTTTATTCTGAATATTTTTTTGCATCTTTGTGGTGATGCTGTAGAGGAAAAATTAAGAGGGAGTTCCCTGTCGTTGCACATGTCGAAATAGACTAATAGAAGCGAGATGATGAACACGATAACAAAGAGAAGCTTAATTCTGGCACCTGTCTGTTTATTGCTCTCTTTTACAGTACTGGCACAACAGCGTGTGTTGGTACATTCGCATAATGATTATCGCCAGCGTGTGCCTTTTTATCAGGCCTATTCGCAGCAGGTATATTCCATCGAGGCGGATGTTTTTGTTACTGAAAGAGGCGATTTGCTCGTAGGGCATGATAAGGAAGATTTGACTCCTGATGCTGATCTGGAAAATATGTATCTGTTGCCTTTGGTGAAACTTTTCAGACAAAACGAAGGAAGCCCCTGGAAAAATTCGGACTACGACCTGCAATTGATGATCGACATGAAGACGCCGACAGAACCAACCCTGACTAGGATAGTGGAAATGGTTGGACAATACCCCGAGGTTTTTGATCCCTTCGTCAATCCCAATGCCGTAAAAGTGGTTATCACGGGTAGTGTGCCAAAACCGGAAAATTTTGAGAAATATCCTCCATTTATCTTTTTCGATGGTCAGGTTGCTCTCAACTATACTGATGATCAACTGGAGAGGATAGCCCTGATCAGTGAGCCATTTTTCAAATATGCCCGTTGGAACGGAAAAGGAACAATGCTACACGAGCAGAAAGAAAAAGTACAGGAAATCATTGACAAGGCACATTCTATGGGTAAACCCATCCGTTTCTGGGCATCTCCCGACGGAATTACAGCTTGGAATACGCAGTATGCCATGGGAGTGGATATCATCAATACGGATAGGGTAGAAAAATGTACCGATTTCTTCAGGAATTTTGAGGACAAAAACTATAGGATAGAGGTTGAGATTCATAATGCACATGGGATGGTTACGACCGACCGCCTCGACAAGACAACTTCCGGCTTCAGAGGATTCAACCGTGAGAAGATTCAGCTTTCGGAAAGGATAGAGATATATCAGCCAACTTACCGGAACGACGGTGCCGAAAAGAAAATAAGAAATATTATCTTCCTTATTGGTGACGGGATGGGATTGGCGCAAATCAATGCCGCGGAAACAGTGAATAAGGGGCTGACATTGTTGAATATCAAAAATATCGGACTGCAAAAAAGCAATGCCAAAGATGCTTATACCACTGATTCGGCAGCAGGAGGCAGTGCCCTGGCAACCGGGAAGGCGACTAATAACCGCTATATCAGCATGACCGACGATGGAAAAGTGAATGCATCATTCATTGATTATGCGCACGACAAAGGGTTGGCGTGCGGTGTCATTACACTGGGAAACCTGGCAGATGCTACGCCTGCCGCTTTCTACGGTCATGCAACAGAACGAGACGATACCGATACTTACTAACTATTTGCTTGATGGGAAACTCACGCTGCTTGCGGGAGGAGGAATGAATGTCTTTAACGACCGGAAAGATGCAAAAGACTTTTTAAGTGAGTTGGAGAAACAATACCGTGTCACCAACGACCATACACCCATCATGCTTCCGGTATTTGCCTATGGCCCCGGCTCCCGTAATTTCAGTGGAGTGTATAACAATACTGATATATTTCATAAAATGAAAGAATTATTGGGTCTATAAATTATATGCGAAGATGAAAAGATATATAGTCCTGTTTTTAGTCTTGTTGATGGTTGCCGGAACAATACATATTTCCGGAATAGTATAAACTAATTAAAGATTGGTACTTATACACAAATAAAAAACAATGACTTTTTGCCGTTTGGATAATAAAAATTGATTAGTAAGTGGAATACTACTACTACAAATTCAATAAACAATATTTTTTCTCAATATTGAAATGGTCTCTTCAACGTGATTCAATTCAACTATCCATTCAGATAAATCCTTATTCAGCCATTCAATACCTTGAATAATTTCCTCTTTATATGAATTCAAGACATTTAAATTCCAGGTAATTGCTTCGTGATGAAAGATTCTATTTCTTAATTTTCTAATTCTGTTGAATTTAGAACTCATTGTCTTTCTTTTTCTTATATTTTTCGGACAATTAGGGAACGCTAATCTCAAGCTTTTCCATAAAGTCATTTCAAATTTTGTATCAAATAAGGATGTCCAAAAACCAAATGAAAGTTCTGAAATTATTCCTCCTGGTGTTATTATCTTTTTTTCGGAGTGAATATTCGTTCTTGCTTGCGATATTCTATCAATTTGAAATCTGGTCACTATTTTTACAAAATCCTTATTATCAAACCATTCTTTATCGTTAAATTTTTTAATTAATTGAAAATCAATAGAATTTCTTAAGCCAATCTCTAATACAGCAAGTAATGGGTAAAAAGATTCAGATATAAGAATATTACTTTTATAATGGGCAATTGCTTTAGAAAGATCATTTTTGTGGTAATTCAAGTAGGGTTCGAACCTTTCTTTCGAAATTATTCTGTCAACTATTACATTATTATCCATAAATATATTATCTTTGCATGGTAGTCCCGGTTATTCCTCTCCCAGTTTTTATGCTGGTGATGAAGCCGGGTTCTTTGTTTTACATTGTCATTCCTCTACAGTTTCCCGGAATTTTTTTCTTTTCCCCTACGATTGTGGTAAAGGGTAATGTCTTTATATATTCGAGCAATTCTTTTGCCTGAAGGGCTATTTTCTTTTACAATAATGGTTGTCATATTGCTGATTGTTAATTCGTTACAAATGTAATTAAAAATCTCCACATAATAACTCCTTTAGAACAAATTAACGGATATTTTAACGTAGTCTTTTGATAATTAGATAAATGATGTTTCCCACACCGGAAATGATGCCATCGCCCACGGCAACGCTGTGTGGCCCGACGGAATTGAAGTCCCCCAGAAAAATAGGGAGTAAAACCTGTGTAGGGTAGAGTAAGTATAGCACAAAGTCAGGGCAGGGTAGTGCTAATTGAGTGCGCTCCCTCCGGGGAGAAAACCTTCTCCCGTATTATGGCTGTAATATGGGAGAGGGTTTTGGGACCATACGCTGTTTGTCGTCCCGAAAAACAGAAGAAGGAGTAGGAACGTGCTTTTGCTGATTGCTGTTTTTGAGACACAAAAATAGAAAAATTTCAGAGATATTAGAAGAATACTGCTTAACAAAGTAATGACCGATGGATGTAAACCCATTCTCCATTGCTATATATCTATAATAGCTGTTTCAATAAACTTGAAATCTAATTTTTCAATTGGCTGAAATCCATGTAAAACAGGCTCGGGGAGATGTTTTTTT